>CAIOTO010000177.1 GCA_903861255.1 uncultured Alphaproteobacteria bacterium
AATGATAGGTTAAAAGAAATTGTGGATTACATGAAAGAGCACCTTGAAGCTGAAACCTTCTCCAACACCCCCTTCCCTGCGGAGTTTCGAAAGTGGATTGATAAAAAACAGCGTATTCACCTCATCAATCAAAACGGTATTATTGCGAATCGGTTTGAATTTTTGGTCTACACGAAAATGATTCATGCGCTTAGAAAAAATACAATCTCTTTACGCCACAGTCTACGTTATAAAAACCTAGAAGATGAGCTTATGCAACGTAAAACATGGGCGCGCGCCAGAAAACAGCTTTTAAAAAAGCTCAATTACCCAAAATTATCCAATCCTATGCGCCAAACACTCAATGATCTTAACAATGAACTGACACCGTTGTATAAGACGGTCAATGAAGCGATTCAAAAGGGTGAAAATCAATCGATCATTATCAAAAAAAATTAAAAAAGGTGAACAAGTCTGGCGCCTTCGACCTCTTAAAGAAAAAACTGAACCAGACGAGGGTTTGTTTATGCATGTGCAACAACACGGTGTTGTTGACATCATAAAATTTGTGAATCAACAAACCAACTTTATTCAAGTCTTTGAGCCCATATTACCAAAAGGCGTACGGACACAACTGATGATCGAATATTTATCGGCAAGTGTGCTTGCCAATGCCGTTCGCATGGGCGCTTATCGCATGTCAAGTTCATCGGATCTCAATGAATCAACGTTGTTAACAACCGAAGCCAATTACCTGACCGTTTCAAATCTTCGTCAAGCCGTGGATCATATAAACAATCAAACGGCCAAGTTTGGAATTTTTGAACACTGGTATATTGACTCCATTATTCATGGAAGCCTCGATGGACTGAAGGAAGAACTTCGTTTTAAACATCACAAGGGACGTAATTCGTCAAAGTATTTTGGCTGCGGAATGGGCGTTGCTGCCTACAATCATATTATTAATGGTTTGTCGGTAACAGGAAAATTCATTGGTGCACATGAATATGAAGGATGGTTTCCATTTGAAATGGTGACACTTCAAAATATGTCGGAAATTAAGGCCAAGATGATTTCAACGGACAAGCATGGCACGAGCGCGTTTAATTTTGCTTTGTTTGATCTGGTTGATTTGTTATTTGCACCGCGTATTCCAAAACCTCACAACGAAGAGCTCTGGGGCTTTGGCAAACCCGAAGATTATGAAGGATTTCTTGTAAAACCTACTCGATTTGTTGATGATCAGCTTTTGATTGATGAAGCAGATAATATAAAACGTATCATGGTATCCTTTTTAACGGGACATGTTGCACCACACATCATTCTTCATAAAATGGGAGAAAAAGCGTATACAAGCAAAACCAAAACAGCTCTGATGCAATACAACAATTTAATCAAATCACTTCACATTCTCCGCACGATCCATGACCCTAAATATCGTCATGCCATTGAGAAAGCGTTGAATCGTGGCGAAAGCTACAACAACCTCTATCGCGGCATTACACTTCTAAACGACGGCGCCATACGTGGAAAAAGTGAAATCGAAATGGAAATATGGCATCAGTGCACACGCCTCATTGCGGCCATTATCCATTACCACAACACCTATATTCTCAACGCGCTTTTTCAA
>CAIOTO010000178.1 GCA_903861255.1 uncultured Alphaproteobacteria bacterium
AGCTTGGATAATTTGGCACGTGTTACTGTTTCACGTAATGAATATCCATTGGCCATATGCAATAATAATGTTTGCATAATGGTTTCTTCATCTTTGAAATTTCTTAATTTACGACTAAGCGAACCTCCAATGCTCTATGTACGGCTCTTTCTTGACCTAATAAACCTAACTGTTTTAAATCTACTCATTTCGTATATAAAAATTATTTTTTCAGCATGTTTTAAGACCAATAATATTTGTTTAAACCCTATTATAATATACATTATAAGACACAATGTGCGTTACAATGATCATAACAACATTTAATTATTGTTTTTTTTATAAAACACATTATACTAGCCTTAGTGGCTAATTAAACATATTAAAATAAGCTTTAAAGTGATATTCCATGACAAATAAAAGTAATATCCCCTTCCCTGTTCAAAAAGCGTTACATAAGCTCGGTCAGGATATCAATGATGCGCGTCGTCGACGACGTATTCCTATGGCACTCATGGCAGAACGAGCAGACATCTCAAGAGCTACGTTAGCAAAAATTGAAAAAGGGGATCCAACGGTCTCGATAGGCGGCTATGCTTCTGTTCTTTTTGTCCTGGGGTTAACCGATCGGTTAAAAGACCTTGTGGATGCAAATCATGATCTCGTCGGCAGAGAACTAGCAACAGAAACGTTGCCCAAACGCATTTATCGATCACGTCCAACAAAAAAGCAGGAGGAAAGCTATGAATGACAAGGAAATCTTTGTTTACATTTCACTGGGTGAAACAAACCATCTTGTCGGGCGCATGTGGTGCCACTATCGAAGCGGCCGTGAACGTGCTTCGTTTGAGTATGATAAAGCATGGCTTAAGCACCCTGAGCGTTTTGCATTAGAGCCTGCATTACTACTTACGGATGGTGCATTTCATACACAAGCAGACCAACGTTTGTTTGGTGCAATGGGAGACTCTGCACCTGACCGATGGGGACGCGTCCTCATGCGTCGTGCTGAAACAACGCGTGCAAAGGAAGCGGGGGAAACCTCGCGTACGCTTCGAGAAGTTGATTTTCTATTAGGCGTAAATGATGAAGCACGGCAAGGCGCATTGCGGTTTTCGGAGAAAATGGGCGGCACATTCCTCAGCCCAAAGGAAAAGAGAACAATTCCACCCCTGGTGAATTTGCCAAGGCTTTTATCAGCCACAGAGCGTTTTCTCGATAATGAAGAGGATAATGAAGACCTTCGACTCCTGTTAGCGCCTGGTTCTTCCTTGGGTGGAGCGCGGCCAAAAGCTTCTGTTCTTGACCAGGCAAACAGAATTTCTATCGCAAAATTTCCACGTAAGGACGATGAATTTAATGTTGTTGGTTGGGAAGCCGTTGTATTAAGGCTCGCGCATAAGTCAGGTATTCGTATACCAGATTGGCAATATGAACTTATTTCAGGTAAACCGGTGCTGATCATTCGCAGATTTGACCGAACGTCGGATGGGGAACGCATTCCATTTTTGTCGGCCATGAGCATGCTCGGCGCAAAAGATGGCGAAGAGCACAGCTATTTAGAAATAGTAGATGCCCTGCGCCGACATGGAGCCATGCCAGAAGCCGATATGGCTGAACTTTGGCGCAGAATTGTATTTAACATCTTAGTATCAAATACCGACGATCACTTGAGAAACCATGCGTTTATCTATGAGCGAGAAAAAGGGTGGCGTTTATCACCTGCATATGACATGAATCCAACCCCCATTGAAATCAAACCACGTATTTTAACCACCGCAATCGATTTGCATGATCGCACAGCGTCGCTTGATCGTGCACTCTCGGTGACACGTGATTTCAGATTGTCACTCGATCAGGCAAAAGAGATCATCAAAGAGGCCTCGCAAGGCGTGGCACAATGGAAAGAAGTTTCTAAAATGTTTGGTCTACATCGAGAAATTGATCGAATGGCTTCAGCATTCGAACATAAAGATGCTGATAAAGCTAAAAATATATAGACGTCTGCTGATACCAATGCAAACGTTGGCAAGAACGTGATTATGTTTGAAAAGAGGTTATATACAGTATTTAATAATTTTTACTTACAAGAACATCGTGTTTCTTTTATCAGAAATTTCAATAGCAAGATTATTTAAAACCTTCATCATCTTATGAAAACCAGAATACTTTTTACAGTAGAAATCAAGTTCTCCCTCTTCTGCTGCAGCCAAAATTTTGTCAAAATCTTTCCCTAAGATATCGGGCATGCCTATGATCAGCATCGTATCAC
The DNA here is from genome assembly GCA_903861255.1 of uncultured Alphaproteobacteria bacterium. Classification (GTDB taxonomy): domain Bacteria; phylum Pseudomonadota; class Alphaproteobacteria; order Paracaedibacterales; family CAIOTO01; genus CAIOTO01. The sequence goes on from CAIOTO010000178.1 coordinate 2,252, forward strand.
TTCCTTTTTTTGAAAGGACTAATTTTACAATACTGTCAATCTCTACAATTTTTTCTTTTTGTTCATCACTAAGAGCCATCTTCATTCTTCTTTCCAACACGTATTATTCACAATGATATTCAACAAGAGGACATAAAAGATCATCTATTTCTGTTGAAGGCATACGTCTTGCTTCTTCACGTACAGGCCACATTTTTAACGCTAGAAATACAGGAACATACTTATTATTTAGAATAATATTACTCACCATTTCTTTCCCGAGCACCCATGTTGGCACATTGAGTTCCTTTGCTTTTTTAAAAAATAGAGAGGCATAGTCTGAAAGTTCACCTGCTGTTGTTGCCTTTTCAGCATATACAATCAAAGCAACCAATGTATTACATGTTTTACACGTAATATGTTCTGCGTTAATTGTGCATTCTTGCGGTGGTAAGGTGGCAGGCTGAAATGTGCCCTTACCTTTTCCCAGCACTTCTTCCATTTGTTCTAAAATATCATGAGACATTGGAATAAGAAGCTCTTTCTTCTTTTCTGTGTGTGGATCATCTTCTTCACCCGTCACCTCAAACATAAATTGACTTTCATTGCCATTCGGGACAATAAACATACGCCCGAAATTACCAAGTTCTGGGTGACGGAACTGATAAACAACTTTGCCATTTGGTAAAAATTCTTTATGACATGTGACCTTTGGCGGCAAGAGAGGAATTAAACCTTTTGCCTTTTCCATAAGTTCCCGTTTTCTCTTTTCTGAAATCATATATTTTTTGTGGACATTTTCTACTACATATTTCGAAACATATCACAAAACATATGAGTGTATGTATGAGAAAGTAGCTCTTACATTCCTACTATTAAGTGAGTTACTCTTTAATTTATTTATGCTACTTTACTTTTTTGATGAACTTATTATAAGTTAGTAAGAAGTTATGTTTATTGGCAAAAAAAGCTTCTTCAACCCCATAACGCATAATAGAAAAGATAAAATTATGACTAAAAATCTTAAAACATATATGACTTATTTTATTTCTGCCATGTTGTTATATGTTCTTAGTTACTTAGAATTTTTTAATGATAATACAATAAATATTCTTTCTGTGTTTTACATCGTACACACAGTCCTAAATATTATGGAAAAAACACAAGAACAAGAAAAAAAACAGCGTGACATGTACTTAGAGAGTTTAACAAGCATTTATAAACAAATTTTCGCGTATATGAAGAGCAGTCCAAATCCTCATAGAAATATTGCTCTACAAAATGGGGTAGAAGAAGCCGTAGTACACTTGCAACTTTATGGCACGAATGAAGAAATAAAACTATTACACACTGCCGTCGATACTGGAGATTTTGACAAAATATTAAAATCTTTACGTAAGAGATTAAGAAAAGAGTGTAATTTAAAAGAAATTGATAAAGATATAGTGAGTGTCTATCATGCATAATTTGCATCAATATAAAAGCCAAAGTAGTGCACTACGATAAGCACACGGCTGAACTACTTAAATCCAATAAAAAGACGCATCAACACATACTATGAAACTAAATAACGCATGTTTTTTAATTTCAACAATTCCAAATGAAATTCTTATTTTATTAAAATTGATTAATTCTCAGAAAGTAGTTCATAATTGTAATCGTTTTACAGATAATGTCCTGAAAGATTGCTATGAACTTAAGCCTAATCGTTCTTTTTATTTTACTTACTGGATGCACGTATCAAACAGAACATTCTTTAAAAGGAGTGTGCTATGTGGATTCAAGCACACCATTTGAAGAAAAGTTGTTAATAGATGCACGTCGCATTTCAGGGAATGAAAGCATACGTGTTTTCACTGATTGTGAAGAGCTTCAAGAGCTTAAATCTGGAAAACGTAATAAGCTAACAACATGGGGCTATAATTTGAGTATTAAAGAAGCAGAAAAGCGAAATCTTGAAGATCTACCGCTCAATCGCATGTAAACTAATATTTTAGCAGAACACACAGAAAATCATACATAACCTGCATTTTTGTCTTTTCCTTTTACGAACAGCAACAATATTTAAACTATCAATTAGGTAACTAGGGGCTCCGCCCCATAAGCGCTAACCTAAGGAGTGATATTTTTCCATTTGAGGTTTTCTTTTACGGGAGGCCTCAGACAAAGATCTGCATATTTTTCCCCAATTAGTGATAGTTGTGTTGAGAGGAATAGAAA
>CAIOTO010000179.1 GCA_903861255.1 uncultured Alphaproteobacteria bacterium
TATTTTGCAGCAACAGAAGAAGATCCAAGAGATACAGCTGGTGCCGCCTTTACATCTGCTTTTGTTTCAGTTTTAGCATCTGCTTTTGCTTCTGCTTTCGCTTTACTCTTTGCACTTTTGCTCTCATATGCCTTATGTGCCCTTATGAACTTTGATGCATCTGATAAGTAGCGACGTGCACGTTTTGTCAAATGCTTGAAATTCGCTTTAGCTTCAGGCTTATTAGCAAGAGTAATATATTCCAGTGAAGATTTTAGCATTGTGTTAAAACACATATCATTTTCTTCTTGGAATTTAACATTTTTCTTTTCAGCAAGTAATCTTTCACTTTGCTTCGACAGCTTAGCTAATCCCTTTTTAATAGTATCCTCTGATGCCTCTTTTCCAGACTTCCTAACTTTCATGTCCTTTTTGGCTGACGTCAACTCACTCATACCATAATTAAAACTTCGAACATAACGTGTGATTGGATCTTTGTAAGACTTAATTGCTTTCAACCATTCTTCAGCTACGCGAAGTTTCATAGTTGCTTGCTCAAACTGCAATGCAGGAACAAGACTCTTATTCTTTTCCACAAAAGCTTTGGCTTCATCAATATTTTTTTGAAGTTCCGCTGCGTATTCAGCTTGCGTTTTTTGCGCATGTTTTGCATGCGCAGAGTCATGTACCTTTTTATCGTAATTATCACTATCCTTCAAAATAGGAACAGCTGTATGAGGTTCATTTTTGTTGGCAATTGTTGTTGGTGATTCTGCTCTACCAACTTTTGCTGAAACATCACTTTTTTTGTGTACCCGCAAACACAATAGCTGTCGTAGCAACCAATATGGAAGCTAGCGTCGTTAATTTCTTCATATACTTTCCCCTTTTTAATGCAGCGAAAAAAATCGCTAAGATTTAATTAAAACACTAAATTAATCTATCGAAACATATCACGACTTAGACAGCAAGCAATTTTTCTTCATAAAGCGCGAAAATGGCAATATTTGTTTGCTACCTGTCACTTTTTTAAATACATCTAGCCAGACACACAAAAAATCCTTGACGAAACTCGTTTTGTTTTGTATTAATGTACAGGTTGATTCAGCAAGCTGAACAATGCGTAAGGGCCCTTAGCTCAGTTGGTAGAGCATCTGACTTTTAATCAGGTGGTCGAAGGTTCGAATCCTTCAGGGCCCACCAATTTTAAATCACCCCCTCTCCGAAAATATTGTAATTCATGTTTAATTTCAAAAACCATACGCATATTATGGGTATACTGAATGTAACACCTGATTCATTTTCAGGAGACGGTGTTTACTCTCACTTATCGATCGATAGCGCCCTTAAGCAAGTTGAATCATTTGTAAAAACTGGTTGTCACATTTTAGACATTGGCGGCGAAAGCACACGACCAGGCGCCACTCCAGTTAGCCTGCAAGAAGAACTTGACCGTGTCATTCCAGTCATCCAAGCCATACATCAAAATTTTGATATCCCTATCTCGATCGATACAACAAAAGCAATCGTTGCAGACGAAGCAATCAAATGTGGTGCAAGCATTATCAACGACGTCAGTGGTTTACTCCATGATCCTGAAATGGTTCACATTGCGGCAAAGCATCAATGCTACACCATTATCATGCACTCATCTCATGCAGCAGGAGTGGTGGAAAAGACAATACTTGGCGGACGCTACATCAAAAAAGATATCGATGACTCAGAAGATATTATCGTGTGTATCTACAGAGACCTTGACAAACAGGTTCTTTTTGCTCTTGAAAATGGCATTGATCCATCAAAAATCATTCTTGATCCAGGAATTGGCTTTGGTAAAACGGTCGAGCAAAACATTGAAATAATGGCACGCTTTGATGAAATACCTAAATTTTATCCAATCTTGCTTGGCGCATCACGTAAATCTTTTATTGGCTATACGGTAAATGCGCCTGTCGATAAACGCCTGGGAGGAAGTCTTGCCGCACTTACAATCGGTATCATGAAAGGTGCGCACATTATTCGCGCACATGATGTTGAGGAATCTGCACAAGCAGCAAAACTTATTGATGCTATTTTACATTGTAAAAAATAGAGAAGAATCGTTATGCCTGCTATTTGGAATGCAAAGACATACAGTCAATTTACTGATGCACGAACAAGTCTTGTGTGAAATTTACTATATCTATTAAATTCCTTTCCATCAAATTATCCGCTCAGGTCTAAAGAGTAATACAGTTAACATTTTAAAAAAACACTCTCCCATCACATAGACATTTCATGCTATGATTGAAACTTAAAATTGCCAAAAAAATAAAAAAGGGAACAACATGATCTTTGTTACGGGGTGCGCTGGCTTTATTGGCTTTCACATGTGCAAAAAACTTTTAGAAAGCGGTCATGAAGTTTTAGGCATCGATAATATGAGTGATTACTATGATGTATCACTTAAACAAGCACGCCTCGACATGCTACAGAAACTTCCCAACTTCACTTTTCGAAAAATCGACGTCTCAGACAAAGATTCAATGATTATTTTAGGGCATGATTTTCCTGGCATTACGCATATTATTCACCTGGCAGCACAAGCTGGCGTTCGCTACTCACTTATTAACCCGTATGTTTATATACAAACAAATGTAATGGGGCAATTATGTGTATTAGAACTCGCTAAAAGCTTACCAAATTTAAAACACATGATGTATGCCAGCACATCGTCAGTCTATGGCGCCAATGAAAAGATGCCATTTTCAATCAATGATCGAACAGACAACCCTGTCTCTTTGTACGCCGCCAGTAAAAAAGGGTGCGAACTTATCTCTGAAAGCTACGCGCGCATGTTCCAGCTACCACTGACAGGGATTCGTTTCTTTACGGTATATGGCCCATGGGGTCGCCCAGACATGGCATTATTTATGTTCACAAAAGCTATTTTAAATGATGAAGAAATTCCTGTATTTAACAACGGTGATATGTACCGCAATTTTTCTTACGTAGATGATATTGTGAACGGAACGATCGCATGTGTTTTAGAGGACAGAGAACCAGGCACACATAAAATTTACAATCTCGGCAATGACAAATCTCAAACGTTGATGGAATACATCCAGATGATTGAATCAACACTTGGCAAAAAAGCAAAAATTCGTTTTGAACCTATGCAAAAAGGTGACGTCAGAGGAACAATTGCTGACATCAGTGAAACCGTAGCTGATTTTGGATTCACTCCAAAAACCAACATTTCCGAAGGCGTGCCAAATTTCATAAAATGGTATCGTGATTACTATCGTGTCTAGTTCACTAATAAACATTCCTTGTCATCCCCGCGCAGGCGGGGATCCAGTCATACTTTAATTACTATTTAAAAGCACTGTTTGCTTTATTCATTTCTGGATCCCCGCCTGCGCGGGGATGACAAAAGAAGAGCGAGAGTGCTGACAGCTAAAGAAAATATTAAAAAACATAAACAGGACTCTAATCTATGTGCGGATTCGCAGGCATCATTTCAGCAAAACCAATCACCACGGATCAATCCATACTACAGCGTATGGTTGATTCAATTGCGCATCGTGGCCCTGATGACGAAGGGGTATATAAAACAGATGCAAGCACCCCGCCTGGACTCTTTTTTGGTTTTAGACGCTTAGCACTTGTGGATCTTACAAAAACGGGTGCGCAACCCATGATGTCTGCTTGTGGTCGTTATGTGATTGTGTACAATGGTGAAACATATAGTAACGACGAACTACAGCCAATTCTTAAAGCTAAGGGGATCAATTTTCGCGGCCATTCTGACACAGAAGTAATTCTTGAATCAGTCGCCACCTTTGGTGTGGAAGAAGCCGTCAAACAGCTAAATGGAATGTTTGCCTTTGCCGTGTATGACAATCAAGAAAGAACACTGCATTTGGTGCGTGATCGTGTTGGCGTTAAACCTATGTACTGGATGCGCCATGAAACTGGTCTTGCTTTTGCATCAGAGCTAAAAGCACTCATGCCACTATTTACTGACCGCCCAACGATGAGTCAAAAAGCCGTATCAGCATACCTTCGTTATGGCTATGTCCCCGCACCAATGAGTATTTACCAAGACATATTTAAACTTGAACCCGGTACAATTTTAACGTTTTGTAATGGCACCATTACCCAAAAAAAATATTGGTCGATGGATGATGTCAGCCGTCAAACTAAATTAACTGGCACATTCAATGATCACCGCGATGAATTCCACGCCTTGTTACGTGATTCTGTCCGTCGTTGTATGCATGCAGACGTCCCCGTGGGCACATTGTTATCGGGCGGTATTGATTCATCCCTTGTGACAGCACTGATGCAAAGTCAATCAACGCGTCCAATTTCCACATTTACCATTGGCTTTCATGAAAAGCGTTTTAATGAAGCCGAAGACGCCAAACGAATTGCGGCATATCTTGGCACTGAACATCACGAACTCTATGTCACAACAAAAGAAACGCAAGACGTCATTCCACTTTTAACAAGTATGTATGATGAACCCTTTGCTGACTCGTCCGCAATCCCAACATTTCTGGTTTCTAAATTAGCACGCAGCAAACTAAAAGCAGTGCTATCAGGTGATGGTGGCGATGAGGTTTTTGGTGGCTACAAACGCTATTTCTTGCTCAATCAGTTATGGACAATGAAAAATCGTATTCCCTTCTCAGGTAGCATCGGCAATCTCATTTCAAAGCTTCCACCACATATGCTCGATCGCCTTGTGAAAATCATGCCGCCATCATTTCGTGTTCAAAATTTTGGTCAACGCGTGAATACGATGGGGAATTTATTAAAGTCTGATTCCATGCAAGAATGCTATCAAGCTTTTATTGGTCTCTGGCACAATCAAACAACGCTGCGCCCTGGCTATGTCGACGAACGTCTCGATTCATATTTTACATCAAATACGAACTTAGATGTCATGGAGCAAATGCAACTCATTGACACAAATACTTACCTACCAGATGATATTTTAACAAAAGTTGACCGCGCATCTATGGCCGTCAGTCTTGAGGGACGCGTCCCCCTACTTGATCATCGTCTTATTGAGATGGCGTGGCGCATGCCTACAAAATGGAAAGTATCCGGCGGAAGTAATGGAAAAATGCCACTAAAAAATATCCTTGCAGACTATATTCCAAAGGAAATGTTTGACCGCCCAAAAATGGGTTTTGGCGTACCACTTCATGAATGGCTCCGTGGCGATTTAGTGAATTGGGCTGAAGATTTGTTATTTGATCCATCATTAAAAGATGTCTGTGACGTAGACGTAGTACACCGCTCTTGGCAACTGCACAAATCAGGCGCAATTAATGACCAAGCAAGGCTATGGGCTATATTAATGCTACAAAGCTGGCGCGCACAACTGTTTACTACTTTTCCGTCCGTTTAAAAATGAATTCTCTGATATAAATTGTTTCTATATGTTTGTGACCGAGTACTTTCTCGGTAGCAGAAAAAATACGTTCTTTAATCACAGAAACTTTTGGATCAGAACGCATGTTCCATAGATTTCCAAACGAGACATATAAATCTCCATAAATACCATCGACAAGCCTCGGAAGCAGCACTTTTGCTCTTTGAAAACTTTCACGTCCATTTGCCTTCATGGCTATACGCAAATGCAAAAATGCGTGCACATGGCCATCGCGCACAACGGGAACAATAATCATTGGCAAACGAAAATAAGGAAACTCAAGAAAAAGTTTTAAGGCATCTTCGCGTTTTTGGGTTTCATCCTTGACATCAGACTCAGATGACTGTTCACCCTTACTTTTTTTCTGCGCTTTTGGATTCTCACGCGGATCAGGTGTGAATTCAAATACCTCTGGGCTACGCAGATTATTATACGCCCAAATCCCACCAAAAATACAACCAATGAGGACAAAAACAAGACCAACAATGATGATGATTTTTTTTGCGCTCAACTTAATGTTCCTTAATAAGATTGTATTTTAATGACGTCCACTTAAGTGCGCACACTCTTCGCTATATTATCTAAAATACCATTCACGAACTTAACTTCACGTTCATCCAAAAAATCGCGTGCTACTTCGATATATTCGTTCAAAACAACTGGTGTTGGCACCAATGGTTCAAACATCAACTCATAACATGCTGATCTTAATAACGACCGTACAACAGCCGCTAAACGAACCATTTTCCAGTTCTCTTGAAGATGTTTTTGAATTTCTTCGTCTATCTCGGGAATCTTAAGTGGAATTGCTTCCATCAATTTTTGAAAATAAGACTGATCAGGTGAAAAATAACTTGCTTCCTGATCAAGGTTATCAAAACGGTGATCAATAAACTCACGGGCGATTGCCGTTGTATTTGCTTGTGTTTGCTCATGTTGATAAAGCGCCTGAACAAGCGCAATTCGCGCACTGTGCCGTGCTGATTTATTTGTTGGTTTTTGTGCCATATATAGGGTCGATACTACGTTAAAAATTTATTTAAAAAATATGCGAATATTACATCTTTCATCCATAAACTATATATCATTTATCTATGAAATGCCAGGGGCGGATATGCTACTATTCGTCCATCCCAGAATCCTTCGCACATTACCCCTTTATCTTTTTTCAAAAAATCCATAATCTAAATAGAACTTAAAAATCAAATGAGGCATCCATGAATAACTCACCCCTAAGCAATCACGTCATTTTTATTACGGGTGCCACATCCGGATTCGGCAAAGCATGCGCAAAATTGCTCGCGTCACATGGAGCAAAACTCATTTTAACAGGCAGACGATATGAAAGACTTGAAGAGCTGCAAAACGAATTAGGGGCTGATAAAACACATATCGTAGAACTCGATGTCACACAAAACGATGCTGTCCAAAAAGTCATCGCTGACCTGCCTGCAGCATTCACGCACATAACCGTGCTTATTAATAATGCAGGTCTTTCTTTGGGAATGGAGCTTGCCCAAAATTGTTCGATTACAGATTGGTCACACGTTGTCGATACAAACATTAAAGGCATCCTGCACTGCACCCATGCCATTTTGCCAATTATGGTTGCCAACAATAACGGCCACATCATCAACATTGGATCAATCGCCGGAAGCTATCCCTACCCCGGCGGCAATGTATACGGTGCGACAAAAGCTTTTGTGAAACAATTTTCCCTTAATTTAAGGGCCGACCTTTTTGGAACAGCAATACGCGTCACCAATGTTGAACCAGGCCTTGCTGAAACTGAATTTTCAATCGTCAGATTTAAAGGTGATATGGAAAAAGCCAAAAGCCTTTACGCAGGCACCAACCCCATCACAGCAGAAGATATTGCTGAGACAGTATTCTGGTGTTTAAACAGACCAGCGCACATCAATATTAACAGGATCGAAGTCATGCCAACATGCCAGGCATTTGGGACATTTGCAATTGATCGGTCGAATTGACGTTCAGATTAATGTGTAAATTTGCATGACAATTTTTCATGTGTAAGTTTACACAACGCACCGTCACCCAGCGCGCTTTAACCGCTCTGCCTCATCTAAATTAAACAATCAAAACACAAAATCTTTACGCCATACAAATTCACGCAGAAATTTAAACCACATCTATTTTGTCACAAACAAAAATGAAGAAATATGGTACATCAAATCAGAACAATTAAAAACAGTGGTTGTTGAATAAATTTCACGGGCTTCCAGGTTTGCATATAAAGGTTCTCTTAGACTTTGAAAACGGCGTGCAAAAATCATTAAGCTGTACCATGGGTGTTCTTTGGCCAACTTAAGAATTTCTTTTCTAGTTTTAGCATCAGGAATTAAATCAAGCGGTTTCTTACCAACCAAATTGGCCACATGAATATCAGCACCATTACTTATTAAATGCGTCACGCCATATATGCTTGAATCACCTGTCCTTGCAAATTCACGTGTATAATTATGACGAATATAATTTTCAATCATTTTAAATAAAGCAGTTTCCCCCTTATTATCAGATTCATTAATCCATGCTCCGCTTTCTAATAAAACTTGTAGAAATCCAGATGAACCTTTAGGACTATCTACTGCTATATGCAATGGTGTACTGCCATCACGTGTTTTTGCATTGATCCTTGCACGACCGTTAATAAGACCCCTAATAATTTCCAATTTTTGATGAACGTTACCACTGCCTCTTTCATAAACAGCGTGATGCAGTGCCGTCCGCCCGTGACAATCTACTAAATGGACATTCGCTTTTAACAAGAGTAATTTTCTAACGTAATCTAGATTGGGTCTATCACCACATGCAAGCATCAATAATGTCTCTCCTTTATCGTCTTGGACATCAACACTTGCACCAAATTGAATAAGTAAATCCGTTATTTTCGGATCTTCTAAAGATAAGAAAAGGGGATTGTTGTCTTTAGCAAACACTCTGTTCAGATCTGCGCCAGCTTCGATAAGTAATCTTACAATCTCCAACTGCGTTGGTAACTTTGAATCCTTTATAGGATCTGCTCCGCACCCACTCCAAACAGCATCACACATAGGGATACGCTTAAAGTATCCACCGTACGCTCTATTAACATCAGCATGTAGGTCCAGTAATTCTCTCACAACATTTATATTCCCTGCACTAGCAGCCCTCCCTAGAGTAGCCGCCTTACAGTCTTCTATTGCTTCCGCATTCAAACCACAATTATTAATGAGAGCTGCTCTTAATGCAGGACAATCATGTGCGACAGCTTCAGTCAGAATCTCTTCAACCATTTTGGCTTTGAAAGCTTCGTCATTCATGTTCTGAATAAAATGTACAATTCTGTCTTCAATTCCCAGAATTTCATTTGGATTCTCTAAAGCATATGCCTGGCCTAAAACAGCACTAATTTTATTATAAGGATATTTTCCAGCTCTGAAATCGCCTTCAATATTTTCCATCGTACCAATAATTGATGACCTACTAATTGCCCCTATAGCCCTTCATCTAGGCTTGCAGAAAAACCTTGCGTAGACGTAAAATCCAGCATTGTAAATACATAACTTAACAACTTTATTTTTTTGAATTTGTTCATAACAGAAAATCCTTGATTAATAAAATAGACGTATTCATCTTCATACATCACATATAATCA
>CAIOTO010000180.1 GCA_903861255.1 uncultured Alphaproteobacteria bacterium
AAATGCATTTTTTTTTATTTTTCGTTGTATAAAGCCATAATAGGCTAGAGAGTTCGTCGGATTTTATTATTGTATAGGTGTTATTTGTGATAAGAGTCTGTAAAAAAATCATGAAATCCCCTATAGTAGGTGTCAAAATACAAGTTGAGACATAATAATGATTAGAGTTCGTTTTGCGCCAAGTCCGACAGGATTACTTCATATAGGTAATGCTCGTGCAGCCGTTTTGCCATGGCTTTTCGCACGTAAGAATGGTGGGCAATTTATGTTGCGTTTGGACGATACAGATAGAGAGCGTTCGACAGAAGCCTTTGCCGATGCAATTCAGCAGGATGTAGCATGGCTTGGTTTGACTCATGATTTGTTCGCGAAGCAGTCTGATCGCTTTGATCGTTACACTGAGGTGATGCAAAAATTAATTGACGACGGACGACTTTATCCATGTTATGAAACACCAGAAGAGCTGGACTTCAAACGTAAACGTCAATTGGCTAAAGGTGAACCACCCATTTACGATCGTGCTGCATTATCACTAACACCGGAAGAGCATGCAAAGTACGAAGCTGAAGGACGTAAGCCGCATTGGCGTTTTAAACTTGTGCCTGGTAAAATTGTTTGGAATGATCATATTCGCGGGGCTGTTGAGTTTTTATCGGATCGTATTGGTGATCCGGTGCTTGTACGAGAAGATGGTGTGTTTTTGTATACGCTTGCATCCGTGACCGACGATGTTGATTTCGCTATTACCCATATTGTGCGCGGTGAAGATCATGTAACGAATACTGCAGTTCAAATTCAATTGTTTGAAGCAATAACAGGCAAGCCATGTACGGTTGAGTTTGCGCATTTTACATTGTTCTTGGATAAAAGCGGGCAGGCGTTATCAAAGCGTCTTGGCAGTCTTAGTATACGTTCTATGCGTGAAAAAGGTTTAGAGCCAATGACCATATGTAGTTTGCTTGCACGTCTTGGCACATCAATGCCGGTTGAGCCTGTGTTATCATTGGATGCGCTTGCAAAAGATTTTGATTTTTCAATATTTAGCCGTACAGCACCGCATTTTGACGAACATGAATTAGATGTGCTTAATCATAAACTGTTAACACATATGTCATACGAGCAGGTAAAAGATCGCTTGCCAGCCACTATTGATGCGACGCTTTGGGAATTGCTTCGTGGTAATTTAGAATCTGTGTCTGATATCAGTGCATGGAAAGATGTCTTTAGCGATGATCTGGTTATTGCTAAACATGAAGAATCTGATTATTTGCAAGATGCGTTGGACACGTTACCAGAAGCCCCATGGGATATAACAACATGGAGTGTGTGGACGAATAATTTAAAAGAAAAAACGCAGCGTAAGGGTAGGGCGCTCTTTATGCCGCTCCGTCAAGCACTGACTGGCTACGATCATGGCCCTGAAATGAAAGATTTGCTGCCATATATTGGGTGTAATCGGGTGGTGCAGCGTTTGAAGAAGGCGATAGGATGAATCTGGCTTTGAGAAAATCTGATTTTATACAACGTGGTCGATTTATCACATTTGAAGGTGGCGAAGGTTCTGGCAAGACAACACAGTCAAAAAAACTGTTTGCTAAGCTTGATGAAGCAGGCATTGATGTTATGTGGACACGCGAACCCGGTGGTAGTTATGGTGCTGAGGAAATAAGGTCATTGCTTGTAAAAGGTGAGTCTGAACGTTGGGCGCCCTCAACCGAGGCATTGCTGATGTTTGCTGCACGTGACGATCATTGGAGAACGTGGATTGAGCCAGCGCTTGAGGCAGGCACATGGGTAATTTGTGATCGTTTTGCGGATTCGAGTTATGCTTATCAGGGGTATGGCAAAGGTGTTTCCTTAGACTTGCTAAAAGCATTGTATCAAAACACAGTCGGCGCAACGCAACCAGATCGCACATATTTATTTGATGTCCCGGTTGATGTTGGTTTGGCGCGTGCACATATGCGTATGTCAGCAGATCAGGCGAAAGAAGATCGGTTCGAAGGATTAGGGTCACCTTTTCATGAACGTGTGCGTGCAGGGTTTAAGAGTTTGGCAAACGCGGAGCCAGCGCGGTTTTATATGCTTGACGCTACTCAGTCAATTGAATCTCTTGAAGCCCAGGTCTGGCAGGATGTGCAATGTTTGATATCAGCAGCTATAGCCCATGGTTAATTGTAGCACTTGTCGGATTGATCATTTTCAGGCCGGATGACTGGCAGGAATTAGCGTTTTATGCAGGGCGCTGGGTGCGACGTGTTCGTGCTTATGTACTTGAGTGGCAAGAGTATATGGAGTTCACCTCTGATGCTGGCGTGCAGAGTCCTAATAAGACCTCTGTCCTGTTAGATCAACCTAATGTTTTGCCTTTGAGTGATGTGATGCTTTGGTCATCAAAAGAAATGGGTGGACGCGTTATTTCCGTGCCACCGAATTTTTTATAATTTTTCATGCAACGCGAAAGAGGAAGTTATATGACTAAAAAAACTTTGCTTGTTATTAATTCAAGCCCAAATTTAACAAATTCAATATCGAGGGCCTTAACAGAGCATTTTGTAGAGTCTCTGGATGGGCAATATCATGTGACTTACAGAGACTTGGGAAGAAATCCAAATCCTTATCTTGAGGATGAAACGCTTGAGGCTATTGTATCATCTACGATTACAACACCAAAGGCCGAGGCCACGAAAGAGCTGTTAACTGAGCTCGTTGCTGAATTTAAAAACGCTGATTTAATTGTATTAGGCGCACCGATGTATAATTTTACGATAACAGCACAGTTAAAGTCATATTTTGACCATATAGTTAGATCAGGGCTGACATACGGGTATACATCTTCCGGGCCACGTGGATTACTTGTCGATAAACCTGTCATTGTTTTGTCTGCATCAGGTGGCGTGTATCATGGCAGCGCACAAGATCATTTAGCACCTTACATAAAGACTATATTGGGGTTTATAGGTATAGAAAATGTTCATTTCATTGTCGCAGAGGGTTTGGGCATGACTAATGCGCGCGAAACGAGTGTTGCTAAGGCAAAGGCGGAGATTGATGCTTATGTTGAGTGTTTGCTAGTTTAGGGCTTGTAATCTGCCAGGCAACTCCTCAGTTTTACAAGAATATATGACTTATTAGAGTTTTCATAATGTTACGACTTGCACTTTATAGACCAGAAATACCACAAAACACCGGGACACTGATGCGACTTGGTGCATGCCTTGATGTGCCGCTTGATTTGATTGAACCCTGTAGTTTTGTCATTGATGATAAACGGTTGAAGCGTGCGGGGATGGATTATCGCGAACAAGCAAATTTAACGCAGCATGCTGATATTGATGCATTCTGGCAGGCACGTAAAGAAAACCGCGTGATCTTGTTGGATGTTAAGGGCGAGCATTCGTTTTATGACTTTAAGTTTGAGGCTGGTGATACGCTAATGGTGGGTCGCGAGAGTGATGGCGTGCCAGCAGATGTTTTTAAACAGTGCGCCGCAAGTGTTTATATTCCGATGAATCTGCAGTGTCGATCATTAAATGTAGCTATAGCGGCGGCTATGGTGATAACAGAGGCTATGCGACAATTAAGAGGTTAAAAAATTTTACATTTGTTGTTTTATCTTTTCTAATCGTTTGGGTTCTAGTTTAATAAGCCATGGATCTTTTGATAGATCATGGTAAGCACATTCTGAAAACTTTTTTGCATATGCAAGGTGGATTTCTGCAAGTTCTTCATAGACTAATCCACGTCCAACAATGAGCAATTCAATTGGTAGTTCATTTTTCATAACAACTTCATCGTATTCTTTAAGCAATTGGTGTTGAATGCTAAGAGCTTCATCAAGTCGATTAAGTGAACGTAGAGAACGGCCTATGCCCCATTTTGCACCTCTGATAATAATTGATTCGTTTTTCTCTTCTGCACTTTCCCTGCATAGTTTAAAGGTAGAAAGGGCTTCGTTGAATTGCGTAGCTTCGATGTAGTTTTGGGCCAGATTGTTATAAAGAGCACCTAGCCATGCGCGCCCACGGTTGTCATCCGTTTGTTTTGCAAGACCAATTGCCTTTTTATTCCATTCGATTTTTTCATCTACATTTTCTGTAACGATAGCAATCATGTGTGCAGCATTGATGGTGTGAAAGTCAAAACTGTGTTTTACGCTTAATTCATAAGATTTTTGAAAGAAAGGGGACGTCTTAACATTATTGTCAGATTGGTGAAATACACGGCCACGTTCAAGAAGAATTCGTACATGTGCAAGGTGATATTCTGGGGTGAGATTTTCGTCAGCTGTATCAAGAGTTTTGTGAGCTTCATCAAATCTTTTTTGCATTGCCTGAGCTAACGCAATTTGAGATAAGATTTGCAAGTAAATGGATTTATTTTCTAAAGCTTGTGCTGAAGGAAGAAGTTGGCTTAGGTTCTTTTCAATTTCAATAGGGTTTCCTGTAAATAGATCATCAAAATTTTCGAGTTTCATATCATGAGTTGTTTTAGACATTAATAACATCCTGTGCATTTTTTTAAGAATGAATGATCATTTGGTTCCTGTCAATTTGTTGGTTTGTGGGCATCAATTGATATTGATCGTCCGTTGAACAAGTGAACTCTTCATGTTAAACTATTTTTCAGATTCCAAAGCGAAGAAAAATATGACGCATTTAATTGACGGTATTAGCATTGATTCATTGCTTAAAGCATTTCGTAAGTTTGAAACATTTCGCTTAAATACACACACCGAGCATGAAAAAGCTGGCACTATTCAAGCTTTTGAATATTGTTTCGAGCTTGTTTGGAAAACAATGCGTCGTCTTCTCGAGGTGCGTGGGCAAACGTTGAATTCACCACGAGAAGTGATTCGCGTTGCGGCGCTTGAATCTTTTATTGATGACCCGGAAATGTGGTTTGATTTTCTTAAGAAAAGGAACATGACAGTCCATACTTATCAAGAAAAAGAGGCGGAAGATGTTTTATCCGTGTTGGAAATTTTCTCAGCTGAAGTTAAAAAATTCTTGGAAAGAATAGGAGTTTCTTCAGATG
>CAIOTO010000181.1 GCA_903861255.1 uncultured Alphaproteobacteria bacterium
AATTTTACAATAATTTTATATATATTTTATTAAAAGAGGAACATATTATGATTCGTTTTGTGCTTTTTATTACATTATTTTTTGCGGGCTCTAATGTAACATATGGAGCTATTGAACTTGTAAATGCTGTTATTTATGGCGGTCCTGATGCAAATAGGATTTATCAAGAAAAGGCGGCCATTATGCCTTATTATTTATGCCACAATATTGAAGCATTAGAAAATTATTCGTTCCCACAACTTTTAGATCAGTCAGTAGGCATTCGGCATGAAATTGCTGTAAATTCAGGCACGCCAAAAGCAGAACAATTTAAACAAATACGAACGAACGTTGACAGGGCGTTTGCTGCATCAACGACACCTATGTGCAAATACCCATTAATGAGGTCAAATTTATTAAAAAGTATAGCATCACTTCCAAAACATGATGTTTTCGTCGAACTAGATGATCAGTTTGATTATCGTTACCGCGAACTTACAGTTTTTAAATGGTTGGAAATTATATCAACAGAACATAATGAAAATAACCAATTAGGTTCGTATATAAAACGTATAATCAATGGCCCGGATGGTGAGGGAGATTCATCTATGTTACCCCTTGATTTTGAAAATGGCTGGACGGTTGATGAAAGTGGTGAAAGAAAATTTATTATTGATAAACGATATCAATTAGCACTATTAGATGCGCAAGAAAAAGCAAAGCAAGGTATTGATGTTCCTAGCATTCGGCTAGGTCATATTGATTTAAGAATAAAAGGAACCAACATCACAACGCGTAGTTTTATATACCCAATAGATGATGCTTCAAAAGCTGATTTTAGCGATGTCCCTTTTGCACTGCTTCACCCCCCCATAAAGGCAATTAATTATCACTTAGCCTTATGCAATCTTTATTTTGAAGATGCACGCCATTGCACAGCAGATGCGTCAACAAAAATAGCAAAAATCAATAAGTTTTCATATTGGTTTGCCATAACAATGCCGGTAGTCAGAGGATCTGCTGCTAACAATGAATGGTTCACCAAAGCATTTTATTTATTACATCATTTAGGCTTTCCTCCACACGAATGTATTACAAAGTTAGATGAATTAGCGCAATCGTCACTGACAATGGCACAATTCTCGCAAGCACTTAAAGACATGCATATCGATACATTATATCCAATAACATTCACACTTGAAGATTTCAGAAAGTTAATAACGCCCAAATCTACTGAGCCAGTCGTTGCTACTGAAAAACTATTGGTTACAGATGATAAAAGTGAAGTTTAGAGTAAAATAGCATTAAAACAAACAGCTTTCAAAAAGGATTTTAGAATGAAAATATCGTTATCAAAAATAAAGAAAGCCACTGCGTTAACAGCGTTCATGCTAGCGAACAGTGTACATATTACTAATGCCGTAGAATATCCAGATGAGATTCTTGGAACATCAGCAAAACCAGGTTTTTATATGATGGATCTTTTAGTCAATAATTTGGGTGTAGCACGTCCATATAACAACATTTTAAGTGATGTTACAGGGGCTTTGAAAACTATTGCAGTAAATCAAAGATCTTTGGGTAATCCAGAGGACTTTCAAACACAAGAAGCATCATTTGCAAAATTAGCGATATGCGAAGAAGCATTCAATGATGCAGCTGTGTATCAGACCGATGACACAGCAACATATGAAAAAATAAAACGTTATGTACAAGTATATACGACAGCTGAACCTTATGCTCGTGGAACCGCGCTTGTTAACACGGTTCTTTTTGATGGCTTATGCTTGCATCACAATATTTTTCCAAGATTAATGGATGGCAGCGTGCTAAAAAGACCCTTATTTAAAAGACGCCATGTGGTTGCCTCTACTCCAGAAATAGCCGACAGAATAAGTGTATACTTAGGCGAAACATTTGACCCAGCTACACGCGATACACCCTTATGTGAAATAATGAAAAGACATGGTTCAGACAAAAGTACCGTTCATAACTACACGAAAATGTATAATTTCTTGTTTGAATCAAAGCGAGAGACGGCACAAAATGTTTTTGAAATGGGCATTGGCTCCATTGACCCTAGTTTTGCTTACACAATGGGAGCAAATGGAACGGTAGGCGCATCGTTTAGAGGCCATCGAGAATATTTTCCAAACGCACAAATATTTGGCGCCGATATCGATAAAAAAACGATTGATACATTTAATGAATTAGGTGAAGCGCGAATCAAAACATACTATGCAGATCAATTAGATCCAACAACTGTTAATGCAATGTTTGACCAAACAGGCGTAAGTGGATTTGATATCATCATTGATGATGGGCTGCACTGCTTTGAAGCAAATCATAAATTATTCCTGGAAGGTATTAAGCGTTTGGCACCTGGCGGAATCTATGTGATTGAAGATATTGCACCTCGGGGAATACCCCTTGTTTTGAAATTACTCGAAGAAATTTCGTATGATGCAGCATTCATTCGATTGCCAACTATGCCTGCACGGTACGACAATAATATATTTGTGGTATTTAAAAAGGCAGTAGAGGCTTAAACATCTTATATATTGATCAAGCCACGATATGAACTTGGCAAATCTGATTGTCATCCCCGCGCAGGCGGGGATCCAGTTGTGTTTTATTACAAACAGATCTCTTTCTAGATTCCCGCCTACGCGGGAATGACAAGGGGATAAATACGTCGTTACATTTCGCTTGCAATCAATCCGCCAATCCAATTATACTAAAGTTGGTTTTTTAATATGATCGTTCACCATGGCACACCATTCCTTTTTTAACGCTTATCATACTTTTTTTCGATTTAGCCCCTTTACATGGCAGTTTCGAACAATAGGATATGAATTAAAGCAAAATGAAAGTGAATGTTACAATGACAAAAAATCTCAAAATAATCTTAATCAGCGTTAGTCTTTTAGCTGGCATCAGTTACCTCCTTCTAAAAAAATCGCCGCACACAGGTGATAACGCAAAATCAACCCTCCCCCTTATTTGTTTATCGCAAATCATTGAACATCCAGCCCTTGATGAAGAACGTCGCGGTATTATCGACGCCCTCAAAACCGCTGGTTATATCGATGGAAAAACAATTAAAATCACCTATCAAAACGCCCAAGGGAATTTAGCAACCGCTACGCAAATCGCAAAAATGCAAGCAGGCGCTAATCCAGCAGTGCTGGTTGGTATTTCAACGCCATCCGCGCAAGCGCTGCTACCTGTTGCAACAGCGCAAAAAATTCCACTTGTCTTTACAGCGGTGACAGACCCATATGATGCAAAGCTCGTGAAATCAACGGGCGCACCTACTGACCCTAAGAATGCTGTTTTTGGCGTGTCCGACGCGCTTCCGCTTAATAGTCAAATTACCCTGATGCGTGAATTCCTGCCCAATCTTAAAACAATCGGCGTCATTTATAACGCGGGTGAAGTCAATTCAACCCACATGGTGAACGAACTCAAAACGTTATGTGCGAAAGAAGGCATTACCCTGATTCCAGCCATCGCAACAAAAACAGGCGATGTCGCCGGGGCAACGCAAAGCCTAGCGGGGCGCGTTGATGCGATTTATGTACCAAACGACAACACAGCCGTTTCAGCCATGAGCAGCATTGTTCAAGTTGCCGAAAAAGCAAAACTCCCACTCTTCACAGGTGATACTGGATCCGTTCAAAATGGAGCGCTCGCCACCCGTGGATACGATCGATTCAAACTTGGCCAAAAGACCGGTGCGTTGATCATACGTATCTTAAAGCATGAGAAAATCGAAAAGATCGTCGATGCGTCGCATGATTTGCATGTATATGTTAATGAAAAAACACGTAAAACATTGGGAATCGCTTTGCCGGCAGCCCTCAATAAAGATGTTATCCTTATAGGAACAGAAAAATGAACGTTATTCAACTGACAGGTGCGCTCGAGCTCGGCTTGATTTACAGCATCGTCGCCATGGGCATTTACCTGTCCTTTCGCACGCTCCAATTTCCAGACATGACCGTTGACGGCAGCTTCCCGCTTGGCGCCGCTATTTGTGCGACCTGCGTGCTGCATGGAATGCATCCGCTCACCGCGACATTAATGGCAATGCTTGGCGGCGCACTTAGTGGATTTATAACAGCGTTGATGGCAACACGTCTTAAAATGCTGAATTTGCTTGCCGGTATTTTAACGATGATCGCACTTTATTCGGTGAACCTACGTATCATGGGACGCCCGAACATGTCGCTTTCGGGTGAGAAAACTGTTTTTAATGAATTTTTCAGCTACCTTGCGATTCCATCCGTTTCAACGCTACTGCTACCGTTACTTGTCATTGTGATCATTGTTGCATTGCTTGCGTTATTGTTCCTTAGAACAGAGCTTGGGCTTGGACTTCGCGCTGCTGGCAGCAATGCAAAAATGGCACGCGCAAAAGGAATCAATGACCAACGCATGATTCAATTGGGCCTCAGTATTTCCAACAGCTTTGTGGCCTTAGCAGGCGCGCTTTTTGCACAAACGCAAGGGTTTGCAGACGTTACTATGGGAACAGGAACAATCGTCTATGGGTTAGCGGCCGTCATTTTGGGTGAAGCGCTACTATCAACACGTACCATCAAACAAGCATTATTGGCGTGTATTTTAGGGGCTATTTTATATCGCTTTGTTATTTCAATTGCGCTCAATACACATGAATTTGGTTTGCATGCATCTGATTTACAACTTGTTACGG
This sequence comes from uncultured Alphaproteobacteria bacterium, assembly GCA_903861255.1. Lineage (GTDB taxonomy): Bacteria > Pseudomonadota > Alphaproteobacteria > Paracaedibacterales > CAIOTO01 > CAIOTO01. Next base: position 4,700 of record CAIOTO010000181.1, read on the forward strand.
CAATTATTATGGTGCTGGCAATGCAAGTACCCGCGCTCAAACGCCACATTAAAGCTATTCGTTAGGAACCCCGAACATGATCACACTCACCGACATTCATGTTGTTTTCTCACCTGATACGATTCGTGAGCGTAAAGCACTTAACGGACTTTCACTCACCATCGAAGAAGGCGAATTTTTGACTGTCATCGGCAGTAATGGCGCGGGAAAATCAACCTTGCTCAACACCATCGCTGGTGAAATTCTGCCAACATCTGGCACCATCATGATCGATGAAGATAACGTCAGCCAAAAGGAAAGCTTTGCTAGGGCAAATTCTGTAGCACGTGTATTTCAAGATCCACTCGCTGGAACCTGTGGTGATCTAACTGTCGCGGAAAATATGGCACTGGCTATGGCGCGTGGACATTGCCGGGGCTTTAAAAAAGCATTACCGAGAGCACGTCGTGAAGCGATTAAAGAAATGTTGGCTGGATTAAAGCTGGGCTTAGAATATCGTTTAGATACATCGATGGCATCTTTATCTGGCGGGCAACGTCAAGCGATTAGCCTGTTAATGGCAACGCTTAGCCCACTTAAGATACTGTTGTTGGATGAACATACTTCGGCGCTTGATCCTAAAACGGCAGCATTTGTGATGGATTTAAGCAAGCAAATCATTGCTGAACATAAGTTGACTGCATTGATGGTCACGCATAGTTTACAACAAGCCCTTGATGTCGGCACGCGCACGGTTATGTTGCACGAAGGTCGCGTGATTTTTGATGTTCGTGGCGAAGAACGTGCTGCGCTTACTGTAAAAGATTTGCTCGCGCAGTTTGGCAAGAATATGGATGACGACCGGTTGCTGCTACAGCGCGGTTAAAATTTCAGCTGTTGCAAGCCATAAAAAATGAGCAATGAATATCCATTCTTAAACATTCAA
>CAIOTO010000182.1 GCA_903861255.1 uncultured Alphaproteobacteria bacterium
AAATTAAATAAAATGAGTGAATGCGTAAACCATGACGTCTCCCGTCACTTGTTGAAAACAATGCATATCTGATGAACTTTATATTTTAAAACTCTGCATTAATAATTATTTAATAAATTGTTTCTATGATAATAAATGAATCATTATATAAAATTAAAATTCAATGACATCATTTATGTCATGCTTAATTAAAAGACCGCGTTTGGGAGAGAGTCGATGAAAACAATTAAATTATCTCTATTAGCATTAAGTGTAGTGCTGTTTGCCAGTGATAGTCATTGTGCTACGAAAAGACCTCTTCCAGCTGACAACACAGCTTTAAAAGCCGTTTATGCCACTGGTAGTAATAATATGATGGCAAGTAAGAATTTAACTGTTGCTGACTGCAATGGATTCCTTTTAGGTGCTGTAAATAAACTTGATATACAAATGGTTCAAACCGTGCTTAATCCACCAAAAACAGCTCAAGCATTAGGTAAGGCACCACAAGATAATTTAAGACCAGATGAAGCAGGGATTGATGCTGCCCTTACGGCAATTGTAGCAAAAAGAAATGTTGATGCTGCGAGTGTTGCGTCTAGAGATGCCATCTATCTTGCTCTGTTAAAAGCAAACCCATCGCCAAGTCAAACAGTTATGAATACGACGCTAATAAATATTATTGACCAACAGGCAACTACCCCTGCCGAAAAGAATGCGCTTCACAGCATGATTGCAAAACATGTCGCGGAAGGAAATACGAGGCCTATACAAGCAAAAGTTGATGAAGCATTTAAAAAAGCGCTTCTAAAAGGATATGAAAATACCGTTCGATTCCTCCTCAATACAAATAATTACAATCCAAATGGTATGAAATTATCTCAGTCACATATCAATGAAATATTGCTTAATGAAGTTGAGGGAAATAGAGATAGATGCATTGATAATGTCGGCATGCTTATCAATAAAAATAACACCATAAAACCGGATCAAGTAGGTATGGATAGAGCCTTCGTTGCTGCTGCCGGATTAGTAATGTCGTCAGACCAATTACAATTTGGGAAGAGATCAAGAAAATCAGGAGGTGCGCAAATAAATATTGAGTTGATTACGAAATTTATGACGAATGAAGAGCTGAGACCAGACCAAGAAATATTTTGTAAAGTAATCAGGGTTCTATCATCAATTATTAAAGACATTCCAAGTGTAATTTCTATTCTAAATATTCAAAGTACTTTGACAATTGACACGCCAACTGCCGATCTTGTTTTTGTGGAACTGATGATTCTACGTGACACTCTCTCGACGGGAAGCTCAACGGAAAAGGCTGAAAAAATTCAAGAAATTGACGCTCTTGTGCTTAAAATTGTTGAAAAAATCAGTAAGAATGTTGCAAACCTAACTCTCCCATTAGTCGCAGAGTCTGAAATAATTCCTTTGTTTTCTGCTTTATGCAATCTTCCAGCAAATAATAGACCCGATGATACTGTTTTTGATGAAGTTCTACTTTCTGCGGTAGAGCAAAACAGGGCATCAATTGTATCTATCTTAATGGACAGAAAAGATATCAAAGTAAGCCAAGCAGTGGCAAATGAAGCATTCTCAAAAGCTTCCTTAGTAGTTAGAGACAAAATTAAAAAGCCCCTGCTCAAAGAAACAAATCCTGATCAAGCTAAAATTAATAAAGTCGACACTGACTATGAAGTCATTCTTGAAAAAATGCTTAACAATGAAAAAACAAATCCTGATCAACTCACGATTGACCAAGTATTATTACGCTCTGCGGCAGATACAAAAGGCCCTATAATTGTTAAAGTCATCATGCAAAACACAAGCAAGGTCAAACCAAGCGTTTCTGCTGTGAACAAGGCCCTTATTGAATCCATTAAATCAGAGAGTCCTGTTGTCTTTGGTTATGTTTTTGTCAACAATAAGAGTACTGTCCAGCCAGACACAAATAGCATTGATCAAGCACTTCTGGCCTTAATAGAAAAAGATGATGGGCAGTTTAATCAACATATTCAAACATTCATATTAAACGCAAGCAAGGTAAGCCAAGCAGGTGTGAACACGGCCCTATTAAAGGCTGTTGAACTTGGTAAATTAGAAATGCTTCGAATGATGCTAAATAGCAGCGGCATAACCCCCGATCAGGCAAGTATAAATGATGCCTTATTAAAAGCAACTGAAGCTGATAATCTTCAGATTATCGAGTTACTATTGCCTATGGAAGGCCCAGCCAATACGTATAGAGGTGTAAAGCCTGATCAAGCAACGCGCAAAAAAGCATTCTCTGTTACGTTTGGAAAGGAAAATGAGGGTAATGAGGCTATTTTGAAGAAGCTTAAAATTGATCAAGCAGGCATTAATACTATACTACTAGGCTATGTTAACGCAGCCAAAGCAGATTCTAAAACAGTGAGTATACGAAAAATAGAAAAGCTATTGAGTGGTACTTTTGATCTTATGATCGATCAAATAACGCTTGACCGTGCACTTACGAAAAAAGATGATACAAACGAATCAAATGTACTTTTACATAAAGGCACGCTAGAGGTTCTATTAGCATCTCACGTCCCTGTCAAGGCGTCTGCAGAAGCACTTAATACGCTGTTTGCAGAAGCTGCATTGCAAGCAAAACCTGAGATCGTATCGTACTTGTTAACATCTAATAAACCTACAGATGCAGCACTTGTTGATGTCTTAAAGCAAGTCGCACAAAAACTAACCACTAAAGTCGAAAAGGAAATGTATGCTGCGTATAAAGAAGTGTTCAAGCGTATAATTTCTGCTGACATTTCAATCGATCAGACTTCATATAATACCCTTTTTGAACTCTGCGCAACTAAGAGTAAAGAGCTGATGGATTTAATGCTTAAAAGCAGATTAAAACCAAGTGCTACAAGTGTTGCTACTGTTTTGCAGGAACTTGCAATTGCACGTGGCGAGAAAGCGTTTGAAGAAAAATTTGGCGCTGCAGCAGAAGAGAAAATAACTCTGCTTCTTGCCAGTGAAATGAAACCTGAGGCCGCTGTCATTAAGGCTGCTCTTGATGCTATGGACGCTCGATTCAAAATTAAGCAAGATGCCGCAAAGAAAGACACGACGACTGAAAATAAAACAAAAACTACGACGGCTGAAGGAAAGTACACTCCTTTTAAGACAAAGCTGACAAAAGAGGCGACGCTACCTAAAGCTGCTACTGCAGCAAGCACTCCCGCTGCGGTCGGAAAAACGGCTACTGCACATAAAACTACTGCGGGGCATGCAGCAGAATCGGCTTAAGCGGGGGGATTAGAATCTATCCCCGTAGTCCCTCAACCGGATCAAGACTGGACGCGCGCCATGATGGATATAGTGTTGCTAAAAACGATAGGCCGATACCCATCGCAACAATCCGTAGCACTTCATCGAATTCAACTTTGGCGGGTAGGGTTGATAGGAAATAGATCTCTTCCGAAAATAGTTCAGCACCTGTTAGGCTTTGTAAGAATTGTCTGATCCCTTCGATATTAAGGGCAAACGACAGGCCAAGCGCAACACCCAGCAATGTACCGACACCGCCAATGCTTGCACCCGTTATAAAGAAAATCCGAAGGATGGTGTTTTTTGTGGCACCCATAGTACGCAAAATCGCAATATCACGTGTTTTGTCTTTGACCATCATGATCAGCCCCGAAATGATATTGAACGATGCAATCAGGATGATCAGTGTCAAAATCAAGAACATCACATTTCGTTCCATTTTGACGGCGTGCATAATGCTAAGGTCTGCATGACGCCAATCAAGGGCTTGCACTGTCTTGCCGAGCGCTTGCTGCAACACATACGCTAAGTTCGACGCCAAATTATCATGTTCCGAGAACACATCGATTTGTGATATCTGCCCAGGGGCTTTAAAGAAACTTTGCGCAGTGGTTAGCGGCATAAAAATAAAGTTTTTATCGAATTGTGCCATGCCGACATCAAATATACCCGCCACAATAAATGTCTTGTTTTTGGGCATTGTGCCAAATGCGGTTGCCACGCCTTGGTGCGTGAGCAGCGTTATCTTATCGCCCACGCCAAGATTCAGCGACTTTGCCACAAGCCTGCCGATAAACACATGATCACCATTAAACTGCTCAATCGCTGTTTCAGGCGTCAGCTTAATACGATTGCGCCCTGTAATTGCATTGGCTGGTAACCCTTGCACCATCACACCGGACGCATTATTTTTAGCCATCGCAATCGCTTGTCGTTCCAACATTGGATAGGCCAGGCGCACACCAGGCACGCTTTTGATAAGGGCGAGTTGCTCTTTGTTTTCAGGCAGCGCAGTAGCAGTCGATGATTGAACCGTCACATGGCCACGCATTGCAACAAGTTTGCCGAATAATTCTTGTCTGAAACCATTCATGACTGCCATGACAACGATGAGTGTCGCAACACCAAGCGCAATCCCCAGGAATGAAAACCACGCGATGACAGACACAAACCCTTCACGGCGGGCTGAGAATAAATAACGAAAAGCGACAAAACGCTCAAAAGATGAAAACATAACTAATTCCGTTTGTATGAGGAGTGTACTCTCGTCATCACGAGGAGCCGCAGGTGACGTGGCGATCCATGTACATAAAATCTGGGTTGCCGCGCTTTTTTGAAGCTCGCAATGACGGATGTGGAGACTACCCTAAGTTCTTCATTAATAACATATCACGCGTTAGATTCAAAGGTGTGGATCGCCCCTGTTTGATCTTCATTTCTGACAAAACCGCGCGTATAAAGCGACGGCGTGACTTTGGGTCCTGAATATTACGCATTTGTTGATTGATGATTAGGCGGTGCCAAAAGACGGCTTCGGCAGCAAGTTCGGTGTTGTTGAAACCGTGCGTTAGATCAAGCGATGGCAACGGTGCGCGCGGTGCCGCCATTGGTTTCGGTGCCTTGACGGCTTCGACGGGTGTGCTTTTTGCACCAAAAAGGCTTTTTTGCTGAATAGCCATGAAGTGTTCTTTTGTATTGTTTGTTAGGTAGAGTTTAGCATGCGAACGGGTTGATTGAAAGTTTGTCAGCAAAGGCTTGATTTTCAACGGGCTCCCCTTCAAAATAGACCCAATAATTCTATTCCTTGGAACATGCAATGGCAGATGACTCATCCGCACACGATTCAGCAACACCTAAAGCCGATGGCACAACGCGCCGTGATTTTCTCACATTAACGGCTTCTGCTGTGGGGGCGGTGGGTGTTGGCGCGGTTGCGATTCCGTTTATCAACAGCATGAATCCAGCTGCAGATGTGCTTGCGCAGGCGTCAATCGATGTGGAACTTGGCGATATTCAACCGGGATCCAGCAAAGTTGTCATGTGGCGCGGCAAACCTGTATTCATTCGTCATCGCACGCAAACCGAAATTGATAAACTACAAAAAACACCCTTGCGAGAACTACCAGACCCACAGACAGATCTGGAACGTTTTGCTAAGAATCCAGCATGGCTTGTGGTGGTTGGTGTGTGTACACATTTAGGTTGTGTGCCAAATGAACGCCGCGGCATGCAAACGGACGGTGTTGATGGCGGTTGGTTATGTGCGTGTCACGGATCAGTTTATGATGGCTCTGGGCGTATTATAAAGGGGCCGGCACCAAAAAATCTTGAGGTGCCGTCGTATCAATTCATGAATGGTAACAAGACCCTCCGTATCGGCTAATATACCCTTCTAAATTTAAGTTCTGAGTTCGTCGCTTTTTGGAATTTTCGGTGCTCATTTGCATTAAGCAAACTGCGCGACTCAAATCCAAAGACTCCTGCTCAACTTCTTAAATTTAGGTCGGGTCTCGCATGCTATTAAAATAGGCAATGACGGTAGCGGGGATGCAAAGACAGTCTTAGCACTCAAACCATATTAAAGTTAGGATAGAAAAGGTTATCAATGTTCGCAAAAATTAAAAAATTTGCACGACTCGTATTTGATGCATTGATTGTATTTGTATGTCTAATCGGTGCTGTTGAAATCAGAAGTTTAGCTGCGACTGATTCAGAACAAAAGTTGGAAGAAGTCAATCGCAAATGGAGCAATCATTATGCGTGCTTTTCTGATGATGAAGACGAATATGACCAGTACATGCAAACATTTAGTGAAATGCAAGAAGCGCGCGTGTACGAATTAGAAAATGAATACAGATCCGTGGAGCCACATGAACCACTTGAAACCCCAAGGAATCTCTTTGAAAGTATCTATCAGCCATTCCGAGCCATCCACGAGTTTGGGCAGTGGGTACGCAATAGCAACATTGATTTCGAAATCTCATTTCTTAAAGCCCTAAAAAAAATACCAAATCAATTCACGTCTGAAAGTTATTTCCTGTTGACGGTCGCGTGTTACTACACCGCGGCTGCCTCGTTGGTCTATGGAACATGCTATAAGGACCCCCATTTCACTGAATTGGGAACGTTTATGCTGATTGGGAACATGGTTTTATGGGCTGTACCCAGGGCGGCATTTTATTGCAGGGATCAGTTTGCCTGGGTAAAGCGTCACTATACATAATTTTGATTGCGCCTCTTCGTATAAAAAACGCGAGTAGGAATGATTCCGCGCGTCATGCACGCGGAACATACAAGAGAGGAGAGCGATATGTTAAGCCTATTTTGGCAACCTTGCTCCTCTCACGCTTACAAAAGAAGCCTGTCGTCTAGCATGCTTTTATTTAATTGATTCTTCATATACTAATGCGCTTCCTCTTGATTTATTCAAGATTTTGTATATGGCTGATCATCTTCAGGTCTTGGGCAATCACCATCTGATCCATAATCAGAATCCGAATCACAAACAACCTTAGTTGGTGCTAGCGTTGAGCTTTGTGACGGCACTGGTGTTGGCTGTGCTGAAGGTACGCCGGTTGGGACATGTGTTGGCTGCGCTGTTGAGTTCGCATAGAGCGTTGATGGTGCATCGTCTTCAGGTCTTGGGCAATCACCATCTGATCCATAATCAAAATCCGAATCATAATCAGAATCACAAACAACCTTAGTTGGTGCTAGCGTTGAGCTTTGTGACGGCACTGGTGTTGGCTGTGCTGAAGGTACGCCGGTTGGGACATGTGTTGGCGCTAGCGTTAGACTTTTTGTAGGCACTTCTGTTGTAGGTACTTCTGTTGGATTTTGTGTTGGCTGCGCTGTTGAGTTCGCATAAAGCGTTGATGGTGTATCATCTACAGGTCTTGATTCTTTATCTCTGTCACAATATGCACGAAAAATATAATCATAACCAGAGGTACATCCCGCAGGTAAAATTTTAGGGCAATGCTTGGTATACACGCTCTTAAATAATGGTTTCAAGAAGTCGGCATCCATGCCGCCAAAATCTGAAAGTATTTTAAGGTGCTGCGCAAATTCATTTGCGGTAAAGAGATTATCTACAAAGTCGTCTATCACAAAATCTTCATTTTCGATTTTGATATAATCGTCAAATGCCTCATACCAAACACGTGCCGCCAGGTCTTCCAATGCATAAATAATCGCAAAATGCCTGTGCACCATATTGTTGGGGTCAAAAGTACTGTCACGATTCATAATCGAACTGCGGCTAATAAGCGAGCTGTCGCTAAGCATTTTATCCCCATGAATAAATCGGCCTGCAATAAGGGCCTCCGCAATCTGTTCTTTTTCATTCGGTGTGGCTGACCTATTTTCTGGCTTCCTTTCAACGATTTCTTTTATTTCACGCGTTTTGGTGTCGATTTCACTGTTTTTAAAATCTGTAATGAACATGCCCGTACGTGCTTCATGTAGGCCATGCATAATATCCACCCCTGATTCGGCATGGGTAGAGGCTATAAATAGATTTATGAGCAGCGTAAATATGAAATTTTTATAGAGTTTCATTTGAATATCCTTTTTAGTTTGTAACTTAAGCGCATTACTCTACGTATTTGCCTTTATTCTATTAAAGATCCCCGGGTCACGCGCACGGCATAGCCGCCAGGCGTAGCCGGGAGCCTGGGGATGACACGGGCAGTTAGTTCGTAAATAATATTTATTTGGTCATAGACTTTCGTGCATTCTCTAGCAAACTGAGGGGATAAAATTCTTCTTCGCTTATCGTTAATCCTTCTATAGATTCTTTACTCATCCAATAATCCCGATAACCATCATCTTCTGTCCAGTAATCAGGATGTTGAGCTGACAATTTTCCATCTTCTATAATTAAAAATTTCTTTTTCTTTTCTCCTGGTTTACGTAGCGTGTCTAGCAATATCGCTACGTGACAAACATTGTCGCATTCTGTGAATATTTCGGATGGATTTCTTGCATAGGCGCTAGAAAATAATTTAGCAATAGAAAATAGTTCAGGTAAAGTTATAGCGAACTTAGAAGCGTCCGGCGAAGCGTCCCGCATAACTTGTGTTGAAGCCGGCGTTCTAGTTAAAGCTGACTGATCACCAGTGAGCTCTTCAGTAGCCGCACATGCATCAACGGCAAAAGCCAAAAGTGGCAAAAGAAACGCAGCGGATTTCGTTCTATTCTTTTCAATTTTCATAATATAAATCCTTAAATCTAATTGGTTAATAAAATTAGTTATGCTTGGTATATTTAGTTGCAGATCCGTTTATAGTCCTCATTTAATGATTTGTCTATCCGGGAAAAACATGGGTGCGTCTGCGAGACGTTGGGCTTTTTCTGTGGATTCACAATAATGCGAGCCTAATGCGCAGACGCAATGACAATGGTCAATCTACATTATGGTGCAGTTCGAACTACCGACTTTTGATTGGCTGGTAGATACCGATGAGACCTGCATCGAAGTTTCAAATTCGCTTGCAGTTGTTACGTCTATCTTTGTGGGATGTAAATATAGATAGCGTGCATATGCATCATCTGAAACGGATTCGAGGCGTGTTCGTAACATTAACTCTTCTTTTGTAAGTATTTTCCCTTTGCTATCATCGAAAGAAGAGAAATGTGAAATCAGAACCGTGTTCCATAATTCTAAAGCTGAGCTAATCATTGCAGGATATAAAAATATTTTTCTTTCTGACAGTTCAGTGTCACTAGCCAGTTTGGCGTTTTTTGCACGAGTCATCAGATCACTCATCTCTAACCCTTTTGGCAAGTCAGAATCCCTCTTATGGCAACAAAGGATTCCCAGACCTTGGGCCTCAAGGATCGGAAGTAAATCATCAGGAATATAAAATGGAGCTTGATTCACAGCAGCTTCTTCTTTTCTTTTTCTTTTTTCCAAGCTGGAACTAGAGATCTCAGGAAGACCCACGGCAACAGTATCGGTTTTGCCCGCAGTATCAACAGGGATCTTTCTTTTCTTAGAGGCAGTGCGCGTAGCAGCGCCTGCCGCCGCTTTTTCCAGTTCAGGGCCCATCGCAAAAGCAGTCGTTGATAATAACGACGCTATTAGTATGTTTTGTATAATATTTTTCATAATAATAATTCCTCAAATATAATTGGTTGATAAATTTCGTTCTATTTGGTCTATTTAATGTGCAGATCCGTTTGTAATACTTATTCGTTTATTTGTCTATCCGGGAAAAACACGGGTACCTACGAAAAACAGCAGCTCAATTCGTTAATTGCACAATTCGTTTTACTTGATGTGCAGTATGTGATATTAGTAATACATAAATTATACTTGATTTTGTGGAAATGTATTCTAGCTCGCCAGAAATTGTGACCGAAAAGAACGGCAATCTAGCTGAATCATTTGATTATTTGCAGCGTGTGCCGGGCTTGATGTTGGTTAAGAATTTGCAATCTGAATTTTGCGCGATGAGCAATCATTTTTCGCATTTGATTGGTTTTAACTCTGCATTTCAATATAAAGGAGTATCTGAACATGATGTTCCGTGCGGAACGCAGAGCATAGCAGATATGTATGTTCGAAATGATCAGCATGTAATGACTACTGGAAATGAATCATTGTGTGTGATTGTAGGAGACTATTGTCCTGGCCGGACTGTTTTACTCCAAAGAACCAAGCCAATCTATGATCAATCGGGCGATATCATTGGTGTTTTTGCGCACACAAAAGATGTAACGAATGGCAACGCATTTAGACGCATTATGAATTTGGTCGTTAACGATTGTGAAATTACAAAAAAATCAACAGCCCAAACCATTTACACGCTCAATCAGCATCAGTTGCCATGCTCGATCACCCCGCGACAGGAAGAATGCTTATTTTTACTGGTCAGAGGAAAGTCTGTTAAGGAAATTGGATGGATCATGAATATATCTGACAGAACAGTCGAAAATCATATTGCGGCGCTTAAAATTCATTTAGATTGTACAACGCGGTCGCAAATGATTGAAAAAGCAATGGCCCATGATTTCTTAAGCTTTATGAGCGAGTCGTTTTTGTGAAAACTATTATCATAATCAAAAAAAGCTTGCACTTTTTCGCACTTTTTTGCATAGTAACATTTATGCATTGGATGGGTGTCCGAGTGGTTTAAGGAACCGGTCTTGAAAACCGGCGAGGGTGAGAGCCCTCCGTGGGTTCGAATCCCACCCCATCCTCCAGGCTTCGTCCGCTGGACTACGCCCGGCACAGCCAGGCTAAACAAGAAGCCTGTACGGCATAGTTGAAAACGACGACGGACCTTTTTAATAGCGCTAAGGCGAGATATAGTGACAGAGCACAAAGTGCAAGGTTAAACCAATAAATCCTATTCCCAAATAACACCAGACCAACCCAAAAGCCCACCCTGCACAGTTGAAAACAGCAACAGACTGTTGTATCTTGTATTAGCTTCATTTTTCTAAAACAATGAGATCATATGGCAGGACATTCCCAATTTAAAAACATTATGCACCGCAAAGGCGCGCAAGATTCAAAACGCGCACGTACGTTTGCAAAACTTACACGTGAAATTATTGTGGCTGCAAAGTCTGGTTTGCCTGACCCTGCAACAAATCCCCGGTTACGTTCGGCGCTTGCTGCTGCGCGCGGTGTTAATATGCCGAAAGACAATATTGATCGTGCCCTTAAAAAAGTGATCGGCGGCGAAGACAACACGAACTACGATGAAGTGCGCTATGAAGGATATGGCGCCGGCGGCGTTGCTGTGATTATCGAAGGGTTAACCGACAATCGGAACCGTACTGCCTCTGAAATTCGTTCCATTTTCACAAAACATGGTGGCAGCCTTGGTGAAACAGGCGGCGTTGCGTTTCAGTTTGAACGGGTTGGCTTGATCCGTTTTGATCGTACAAAGGGATTTGATACTGTGTTTGAGGCTGCGGTTGAAGCCGGTGCGGACAATGTTGAGGATACTGAAGATGCGCTTGAAATCACCTGTCCAATGGATGAGTTTGCAAGTGTTCGTGATGCTGTGATTGAAACGTTGGGTGATCCAATGGAAGCTAAGATTATGTGGCGACCAGTCAATACGATTAGTTGCAATGAAGAAACTGCACGTACACTGATTAAGATGATTGATACGCTTGAAGATAATGATGATGTGCAGAACGTGTATGCGAATTTTGAAGTTTCGGATGAGGTTGCGCAAAAGTTGGCAAGCTGATCTCACCATCACTACGGCTTGATTACTGTAGCCTGCCATGATATCTGCGGGGTTCATTTACATTGGTAAACTGCACTCCTCAAACCTTGAGGTCTTAGTACTTAAGCCATATTGACGCTGATCTCTGCTTATTCGCCCCATATTCGCTGAATATTTTTCTTTATGTTTGTTTGTTGTTAAATTTCACAAAATGTATCTGTTGTTAATTAGGTAGCATCGTTTCCCACATTAAATTAACTTTCTGTTGTCATGGCGAGCCTGCGCAGCAGGTGTGGCCATCCAGAAAAACAGCCACCGGATCACCACGGAGCTCACGCTCCTCCATCCTTCGCCCAAGGGCTTCGGCCTGGCAGGCTGTGATGACGGCTGGGAGAAGAAATGAAAAAACTATTTTATCATTTTGCTTACGCCGTCTTTTTTGCCCCATAGCTTACAAGCAATTGAATCAAGTCGGTTCGATTATCGGGTACTAAATCTAAAGGCATCTTCCCTGTTTTGCTGGGTGAATCGATAATTTCTGGTGCATTGTAAACAAGGTATTTCGCTAAGCTGCATTGAGTTTCTTGGCTTAGCGTATTGCTCATACACAGCACGTGTAAGACCGTGTAACCAACACTATTTCTTGCAAGCATTTCAGCGCCACGCCTACACAACAATTCAACAACATTAGCGTGACCATTTTTGCTGGCTAAATGTAGAATAGGTTCCTCTGTGTCATTTTTTGTTTCCATATCAACACCGCTATCAAGTAAGATTTCGACTATTTCCACATGACCTTTTTCAGCGGCAATGCATAGCGCCTTCTTGCTAACAAGCCCCAGGCCAGTTACGTGCAATTGATTCAGCCGATCAGTCGCTCTTTTTATAGTTTGAGAAGAATATTTTTCCATCAAGAAGCCTACTGTATCGACTATTTCATGGGTTGATAAAATGATGTTTTGTTCTGCGCAGGTAATCAAATGCTCTTTGATAAGATCTGGAGTATTATAGGTTTTATTATATTCTGTAGCCAGATCTTGACTATAATGTGGAAATTTGGGAACCGGCGCTGGCTCTACAAAAGAATCGTACACAGACTTTATGAATATTCCGAGATAAGATGTTTGATCCTCCATCGCTTGACTTTTATTCGTTAATGCGCCTGATATTATGAAGGTCATCACATAAAAAATATTTTTTACGATACGCACAGGCACTCCTAGTTATAGATAAATAGTTACAAGATCTCTTCCATTGTTAGGATGACTCTGTTTATTTTTCAAGCATTTTAAGAATTTTTATTCTGTGCTTAACTTTTAATCCCTTAAATGTGGGATTTTATCTTTTAAATCTTGAAATTTTTGTGCCTTAGAATTGTATAAAAGATACGCCATTCCATTAATCACAGGGTCAAGCGCAGCAGGTAATAAAGGTTTTATCGTAACAGAAACGCCTTCATCATTTCGTTTAATGTA
>CAIOTO010000183.1 GCA_903861255.1 uncultured Alphaproteobacteria bacterium
TGCGACTTCATTATTACGCTCATGAGCCGAAGTTTATAGGGGCGTACATGGCATCTTTTCTGTCAACCTTTAGTTAAGTGTCTCAAGTTTTCAACATTTGGGTTATCATCTTTTGTTGCAATGGACTGTCATCAACTACAAGAATTTTTATTTTAGTGGAAACAGTTGATTTTGTTTTTGTGTCAGTTCTTTCCCGTTTTATATGTTTATCCTTTTCCGTGTCTAATTTTCCGTTCAGTAAACTTAATATTGTTTCAGCACCTGCAAGAGCGTCTGCTAAATAAGGTTTGCTCATCGGTGATAAAATAGCACGTTCATATACGTATTGAAGCGAAAAAATCGCGGCACCTAATGGGTTTCGTATTTCATGTGCAAATTGCGCAGATATATCGGTGGTATGGCGCATTGAGTGTTTATTGCTTGTTGCTTTCATGCTTCTTTTAATGGCTTGCTCTTGATTAAACGTGGCTGTAAACCAAAATATGGAGCCTCTGTCAAGTTGACTTGTAACTCCAATTTCACCATTCATGAGTTCGCATAGGCGCTTGGAAATCCATAGTCCAGGCCGGTGCCTCCATGTTGAGCCACAATTGAGCTGTTTGCCTGTACGTAAGGCATGAACAATTTTCCCATTTCTTCTGTGGTCATTCCTTTGCCACTATCTTCTATTTCAAAACGCAACGTGGTGCTGTCATCATTCGTTGGCAGAGCTTTAATGCCAATTTTTACTCCACCATTTTCTGTAAATTTGATGGCATTCCCGACCAGATTTAATAATATTTGTCGCAATCGGCCTTCGTCACCAATTAAACTCACAGGAACTGCACTATCCACAGAGTATGTTAATGTCAATTTCCTATCACGTGATTTATGAGACATGATTTTTATAGTTTGTTGTATAAGGTCATGAATTGTGAATGAAGAGTATGTAAGTTCAAAAGAATCAGTTTCTAATTTTGAAAAAGCGAACCTATTCATAATTAGATTTTGGATGATATCAATTGCCTCTACTGCGAGGGCAAGAGAGTTTCTACAGTCATCATCGAGTGTTTCTTTACATTCACTAAAACCGTTTAAAGACTCTAGAATAGAACATAATGGTGCTTCTAAGGTGGATGAGAATTGATCGAGTGAAGTTGAAACAGTGAAGTTACTGCTAGAAATCTTCGTTGAGGAATCGCAAGTTTGTTGATATATAGATGATTGTGAATTTGCTGTGGTGGCCCTAGATTCATGGATTACACGAATGTTTTCGGGTGCAATTTCTCTAGAATTACCGCTTATTAGCATCTCTTGTGTTGGAGCTCTATTATCGCAATAAATTACAGTAGGTGATTTTGGTTGTTTTGATAGAGGATTGCAGCAACATTCATTCGCCATTACGAATGAATGTGTACATACCAAGATTATTAGTACTGCTTTGAAAATCATGGTCATATTCCTAATATTTATTCATTTTGCTCGTATCAAAAGGCCAAGAAAGACAAAGCTGGTTTATTGCTTAAAATTTTAGATAAGAGGTATGTTTATTACAAAAACTAACTATAACGTATCTTTAAATAATGATTTTGTCAATGTCTAAAGTAATGTATTGATGTGTGTAATGCTTATCATATATGGATTTGTAAGTAAAATTAACTTTATGTTAATTAAAAAGAATTAGAGTAACAGCATGGGCTCAACTCGTAAGTTGCTTCGTTATGACAAAAGAATTTAATCAATTAAAGCTGTCAGGCTGCATGCTGTGCATAAGTTATTTGTTAACAGCAAGCGCTTTTGCAAAAGAACCACGCGGCGGAATTGCGTTAATTGAGTTGCCAACCGATATTCCAATAATTGATTCAACAGAAATGCCGGGTAAACTTATTGTTTCCAAGATTGGTGCAGACGATAACGCGAAATCTAAAATTTCCACGGCTGATCAGTTTAAAGTGCGTTTGACTAGCATTACATTTTCCGAACGAATTAAAGAGGCATATACGCTTTATGATACTGCTGCTACTGCTGCAGATGTTAGCGCTGACTTGCGTGGTCGTGCAAAAATTAATGCGGCGGAGCTCTATCCTCATGCGAATACAGATGATTCATCGTACGCCAGTATTCAGCAGCGTAAAATTGAATCACTTAAATTATTTGTCGATATTATTGATGAAAAAAATTATTCGGCTGACGTGAGGGGGTGGGCTAAATGCCGCCTTGCAAAGCTGTATCTTGAAAATACATTTGATGTTGAGCCTGCTGTAGCAAAACAAAAAACGCTTGATTTACTGCAAGAAGTGCTTGCAGACAAAGATGTTGGTATAGATATTAAAGCGCATGCAAAGATTCAGCTTGCCGTTGCTTATAATCAAAAACTGTTTGATGTTTCTGACGCTGATGCACGTCAAAAAGCGGATGGATTGTTTAATGAAGTAAAAAAGGATGCACAAGTTTCAATTGCCCTTAAAGCGAAGGCTGCCTTCGGTCTTGCTGATATTAAGAATGTTGATGATGACCCCTATAATGCTCAGCAGTTAAAAGCATTAAAAGAAATTTCTGTCGAGCCAACATATTCAGCGTCAATTCAAGCAAAGGCCAAGGCTAAAATTGCACGCCACTTGCTTAACAACGCATTTGATTCAAAGCCAAGTGAGTCCTATGCTATCGCACTTGGACTTTATAAAGAAATCCTTGCTGATCCTAAGCCAGATGCTAAGGCTGATGCCAAACTTGATCCTGCTGAACGTTTTTCCTATAAGCATGAATTAGCATTAAAGCTTGCGAACAATGCTTTCCGTCAAAAATCAAAAGAGGCAAAAGATGCGGCGCAAGTGCTTTATAAGGAACTTTTAGATAATAATGCTAATATTTCTATTTATACCGATCAAAAGACGATCGTGAAATGGAATCTTGCGTTGCATTATTTGGAAAAAAGACTTGATCCGCCAGCAGGAAAAGATTCAAAAACTGCTGGGATGGATTTGATTACTGAGATTTTAGCTGATTCACATGTGAATTTCGAGTTATTACTTTTGGTTAAGTTGAATGTTGCACGTTTGTATCATTTTAGCATCGTTAGAAATCCATTAGGCCTTCCGGCAGGTCAAGCAAAAGATGAGGCTTTACGAATACTAAGTGATCTACAGGGTGATTCACGTTTAAGTGGTAAGCAAAGATTGATGGTGCAAGCAGAGTTGGATCGTTGGAATGGTGTTGTGAGGAATTCATAACAAACTGTCTCTTCTGAAGCACATTTCTATTCGTAAAAACACAATATTATTACAAGCTCTTCCCAAGCACATGGCAATTTGCTAGGTTGCTACCTAAATTCCCGAACAAATTGTAACTAGATCACTCACGACCCAAATAAAACTCTCCTTTTTAGGTCATTTTATGTTTGTTTTTCTTATTATTTATAGTTACAATTGTAACTATAAATAAGGAGGCATGCATGACA
>CAIOTO010000184.1 GCA_903861255.1 uncultured Alphaproteobacteria bacterium
CCTTTGACCATAACTTTATCTAAAATTCTAAATAAGAATTGAGAGTGAGCAATTTGGTGAACGGATTCTGATACCATGATAGAGGTATTATAGAATTTATTTAGGCCCTCAAGACGTGCAGCAAGATTTATGCTATCTCCAAGTGCCGTAAAATTTATGCGTTCACTTGATCCTATGTTTCCTACGACGGCTTCTCCAGTATGCAGACCTATACGTGTCTTAAGTACTGGTTTACCTAATTTCAACCAACCTTCATTAAGCTCTGTCAACTTGTGTTGGCAGAGCAAAGCTGCACGACATGCATTTATGACTTGATGCTCATCTTCAGTAGGCGTTCCCCAAAGGGCCATAATCGCATCGCCAATATATTTATCGATGCTTCCTTTATTATTAATAATGATATTTGTCAATCCTTCAAAATACTCAGATAAATGTACAACCAAATATTCTGCGGGAATATCCTCAGAAATAGTCGTGAATCCCTCAATATCAGAGAATAAAGCCGTAATTTTTTGAGTTGAACCACCGATTTTAATATTTCCTTCTTTTTCTAGCAATTTAAGAGCAAGATCTTTAGGTATATACTTGCTAAACATCTCAATACTACTATTCAGTGTATTCATTGAATTAGATAAGTCTTGAATTTCACGTATATTTGTTTTACAAATAGTGCCTCCAGGAAAATCCAATTTTGCAATTTTACGTGCATCCTCCGCTAATTTTGAGATGGGTTCTGAGATTTTCCGCGCAAACAAATAAAGAACGATCATCGCTGCTATAGAAATAGCCAACGTAATCAATAAGCTTTTTTGATTTGCACGCTGCACTTCATATAGAAAATCAGAAATTGGCGCGTGCATCGAAAAATAAAGTTTTCTATTTTTTGCACCAAATGAATGCGTGTATGAAATGTAATCAATACCTTTAAAGGTAAAAATATTGGTATTCTTATTATCAAGAAACGAATTGTAATATGAAAATTTTGCTATGGGATCATCGAGGCTATCAATTGTTTTGACTTGAGCCATCGGTTGTACAGGTTTTAATGAATTTCCAGCTTTGTCTAACGTCTCTTTAGTTTTTTCTTTTGTGCTAGAAAGATTATTTTTAGACTCTGATTGTTCCATCTTTTGCTTAACAGAAAGACTTGACGATCCAGCGGCCTTTTCTGGAATTATATTTTGTGTCGCTGCAATTATTTTCTTTGCATCATTCAAAACAACAATGGATGAGTTTTCTGAAATCTTAATTGTATGAAGAAATGAATTTGCAGAATCAACAGTCATGTCCATCGCCAAGACACCTAAAACACTTTCATTATTCTTTTTATTGATATGTTTGTCTACTTCATTGTCCTTCTCTTTATCTTTATCTTTATCTTTCTCTTTATCTTTCTCTTTTTCCTTCTCTATACCTTTAGTTGCATTAATAGGAAAGGAAAGTGTTAGTCCAGGTGTTTGTGATGTTTTGAAAATATAGACATCTGACCACGTTTTTTCTTTTTTATAAACAGCACTGCTATACCAATCGCGCTCAGTTGGATTGGATGTTGCTGTTACCAAAACTTGTTCTTCATCAAGAATCTCAAGATCTTTATTTAAATACGACCAGTTTTCAGTTTTTGAATGTGGCTTAATTGAACGCCATATGTACTTTGCATCCGCTGGAAGATCACCCTTTTTTTCATCTTGATACACCCTTACTTTAGGCACACGGCGCACTTGCACAAAATGATTGTCGCTTTTTGCGATATATATGCTCAATATATATGGATTAATCTCAAGTGCACGCGCAAATTGCGTGAACTCTGAAGGCCTGCTCGTTTCCAACTTTTCCATTTTTGGTGAAACATAGTCAACAAGCATGCTTCCACTGTCTTCAGCATCAGCAAATAGATTTCCAATTTTTGTGGAAGCAAACAAAAAAGACTTCTCAAAGATCTTTCCTGTCAGAACAAACGTATTATTCTTACTCTCACGAAAATTGATTGTCGAAATAATTGTTATGGTAATAGTCATTAACACAACAAAATAGGAAACGATATCAATCTTTAATTTTCTGTTTTTGAACTGTTTCATATCCTAATCATTCTTTAAAAGGTGACCATAGCGCGCAATAAGTTCATCGTAGGAATAAGGTTTGATATTATTGCTAAGATAGCTATTTACCCATAACCAAAGACCAAAACACTCTCTATTAACGATCATCCGAATAGGATCGTCTTCATCTTTTAAAATAACAGGGAGCAAGTACAATGTTGCTTGCGGGTTTTTACGTAATACAAGCTTTATACGTAGCTCATCACGGAAGGCAGCAAAGTACTCCCCTTTCAACAACTTTTCAATTCCTTCAGTTTCCCATTCTTTAACCTCCTTTGGCTTTGATTTGGCAAAGAGTCCAAGGCAAAAATCATCATATGAGCCTGGTGCTACAGCAACTGGTTGTTGAGCATTATTCATAATTTCTTTTACTGAATGCTTACCATCAATTTTTGAAAGAAGAACTCGATTAATAAGAAGGGATTTTTTAAATACTACATATGGAGATGAAAACAAAACTTTTTTTGATCTCTCTATTGTATAACTCATTTTGGAGATACCAATATCTCCCTCACCCTTTGCAACTGCATCTACAACATCATCATAGCTTTTATAGTTTGCTTTAATTTCAAGCTTAACACCAAGAGAATCCGCTAATGCTTGCGCCATGTCCATGTCAACACCTTTGAAGGTGCCATCCGAGGCCTTCATCCTAAACAATGGGTTGTAATCAGTATTTGTCATCAAAACAACAATTTTACCTTTTTCAACAATACGTTGTATTTCAGGTATTGCTAATGTTTGCATTTGTTGCATCACTACATCTTGAGCATCCCCATAACTTGCTGCTGGGGGAAGCATAATAACAAGCATGAATGATATATATTTTAATAAGTTACGCATATTTTTACACATACATTTTGTCTCCTTAGTCCCATCATACGCCGCGAAAGGTAAATATTTAGTTAATTTTAAAATATAAAAAGTTAATCAAACAAGGCTTTATGAGGCAGTATTAACAAAATTAACATTATTTAACTTAAAAATCTATCTTTATTTTAACAGTTACACACAAATCAACATATGCAACAGCTCCCCCTCAAAACAATTGGTTTTAATAGCTATTCCTGCTATAAGTTCATATGTCACCTTTAAGAATAAACCCAATCAAAATCAATGTTTAAATTCACCTATACAGAAACTACTACTGATCGCGCGCGCATAGGACGCCTTGAAACTCCGCATGGCGTTGTTGAAACTCCTGCATTCATTTTCTGTGCGACAAAAGCAGCTATTAAAAGTGTCACAGCAGAACAAATGCGCGAAGCTGGCACACAGATCATTCTATCGAACACCTACCATTTAATGCTACAACCAGGTGCTGATGTCGTCGCACACCATGGTGGTTTGCAAAAGTTTACTGGCTGGCGTGGGCCTATGCTGACAGATTCCGGTGGATTTCAGATATTCAGCCTTGGGCACGGTTCAATTGCCAATGAAATAAAAGGGCGTCAAAACAGCCAACGTCCAAAAACTTTGCTGCGTATTACTGAAGAAGGTGCACGTTTTAAATCCTACATTGACGGCCGAACTTGGATGCTTACCCCAGAAGAATCAATCCGTATTCAGCATAAATTAGGCGCCGACATGATTGTTGTATTAGACGAATGCACACCTTTCCATGTTGAAAAAAGTTACACAAAAGATTCTATGGAGATGAGCCATCGCTGGGCAAAACGATGCCTGACCGAATTTGTAAAACTTAATGAAAACGGGCAGCAGCGCTTGTATGGAATTATCCAAGGCGGCGTATACGAAGACTTACGTGAACAGGGTTGCGATTTTGTCAATTCACAGAATTTTTTTGGACATGCAATTGGCGGCTCACTTGGTGCATCAAAAGAACAAATGTACGACGTCGTAAACTTCACAGCCTCCAAACTTGATCGCGCACGTCCTATCCATTTGCTTGGCATTGGTGGAATTAAAGATATTTTTAACGGCGTTCGGGCAGGAATAGATACATTTGATTGTGTACATCCAACACGGCTTGCACGTCATGGCGGCGCACTTGTAAAACCAGCATCTGTCGAAGAGAATACTAAAGAACACATAAACTTAGGTAACCAACGCTTTCGCCTGGACAATGACCCAATTGAACCCGATTGCACCTGCTCAACGTGCAAGAATTATTCACGTGGGTATGTACATCACCTGCTGAAAGCAAATGAAATGATCGCAAGCACTTTAATTTCTATACACAACATTCATTTCATGAATCAATTGCTAACCGAAATTCGCGAAGCATTAGTTGATGGCACACTCGCTAAAACTGAAGAGCGCTGGATTCATTAACAATAACATTCAAGATATTTAACGAAATATTAATCAATTAATACTTATAATATATAAAAGTTCAAAAAATAAAATCATATTGGAAATTATATAATGGGTATTAAATTAAAAAAGCGCATAAACGCTGTTCTGCCATCTACAAACAAAGCTCTGAGACGCTTTCTTGTAAGCCTAACCATTCTAAATGCCTCATCTACATATCAAGTTCAGGCAGCAACAACCACTACGACAAGCACAACAACGACTGCGGCAAGCGCAACTACTACTGCTCCAAGCACAACAACCACTGCAACAGGAGCTGCGCAAAGCAGTATTACTGTTGATAAGGTTCAGGGAGACTATGACTTAAAAGGAATATCTCAAACATTAACTGACCCAGGCGGTGCTGGGACAATTAAAAGCTCTAGCGCACCTACAGCACTCACGATCAATGCAACTGTAAATACAGACTTTTTGGGAGTAATCGATAACACGATTAATGGACTAACGCTCACTGGATCTGGAAAATTTGGGTTTGCAAAAGACCAAACATACACAGGCACAACAACTATTAATTTTGGCGCATACCTTCAAGTTTCTGCAAGTGGTACGACAGGTAGTATTGCAAGCACGAATGTCGTCAATAATGGAAAGATTTCCTTCACTCGATCGAATCCATATACTTATGCAGGTGTCATTAGCGGAACAGGAACACTTCATCAATATAAATTAAACACATTAACTCTCACTGGCGCCAATACATATACTGGTGCGACAACCATTGATGCAGGTGGAACACTTATCGGTGATATTTCAAAGTCTGTTGGTGTGGAGATAAATGGTACATATGACTTAAATGGGACAGCACGTACACTTATTAACCCATCGGGTACGGGAACAATTAAAAGCTCAGGTACACCTGCAGCACTTACAATCACGTCACAAAATGATTCAACATTCTCTGGAACATTGGTGAGCACACTAAGTGACTTAACCAAGAACGGTGCCGGTACACTTACGTTGAGTAACACAACTCCATATGCAGGGCCTGTTACTGTATCAAGCGGAACACTTGCATTAACAAATTCGAGTTCTTTAAGCGGCACAATCAAGCTCTCTCAAAATGCAACACTTGCTATAAAAGCACTAAGCACAACAGCGACTGGGACAACAGCGACTGGGACAA
>CAIOTO010000185.1 GCA_903861255.1 uncultured Alphaproteobacteria bacterium
ATTGAAACAAAAGATCTTACAGATGTATATATCGACAACCCTTATGATGCGACCTTAATCGTACATACTCTTAAGGATGCGGCACGTCTTGAAAAGCTTGAATTGAATGCCAATATTTCTCTTGATACATACACAGTCCCCGCTACCCTAAAAGAGTTAACAATCAAAGGAAGAGTGAGGAATCTTGATCTTAAGGATGCAGCACGTCTTGAAAAACTTGAATTGAGTGCCGGTATTTCTCTTGATACATACACAGTCCCAGCCACCCTAAAAGAGTTAACAATCAAAGGAGTAGTGAGGCATCTTGATCTTACATATGCGACTCAACTTAAAAAACTCGATCTTTCGGAAGCAAAGGAACTTGAAAAGATTCATATTTTGCCTGGCGCTAATATTAGTTCATTGCGTATTCCTAGTTCTTTAAAAATGTTAAATATAGAAGGAGCTGTTGAAAAATTTCATCTTGATTCTGAATCTGAACAAATCATCTTATCTCCCTTAGCACGCGTTGGTACAATCATAGTTGGGAAGAATGTAGAACGCTTAGATTTCACCGGAATGTCTGAGAATATTGATTGCATAGACGCTCATAAACTTGAATACTTTGCTCTTAACGGAGGCAGTATTGGCACACTAAGAGCACCTGCTTCTTTAAGAAAGTTGTTGTTAAACGGAAAAGTGGGAGATCTAAATCTTAACGACGCAACTCGACTGGGAGAGATTTCTATTTTAGATGATGCCAGAGTTAATATTTTAGAAACGAGTTCTGAAATAAGCAGATTAACTATCTCAGGAAAAGTTAAACATGTTAATCTTGCGAGTTCACCTGATGTTGACCTTAGAATCCAAAATAATGCCAGAATAGGCGAACTTAAAATGTCCTATCCACCTACCGGACGCGGCATAGAAAGTGACACACGTAATGCTGTAAGTTGCTTATACGCTATATCTGGCGAGATCGGACTGATTGATCTTTCGGCTATGCATACGACCAGAATTAGTTTTTCAAGCGAGCCCAAAATAAGCACGCTCATAGCGCCACCTTCTTTACAGGAATTAATACTAAAGCAACATATTGTTAAGCTTGATCTTAGTAATTTAGGCAATAAAGCTAAAACTGTTAAAGTCTATCAAGTGTCAGGTCAGGATAAAGCTTTGAATCGCAACATGATCTCTGAATATGTTTTTGATGACGCATTAGGTTCTGCAGCTGCAGGTTAAGCATCGTATGTTTGCTTGCTACCTTAAGTTGAACTCGTTTATGATGCGAATAGATTTTTTTCGTAAATAAAGTTTCATGACTCAGCAGTTCAAACAAGCAATGGTGATGGCGGCGGGCCTGGGTTCGCGGTTGCTTCCCCTTACGCGTGACGTGCCGAAACCGCTATTGCCTATCATGAATGATGGCACAAATTGCCTTAGTCTTGTGCTTGATCGATTGCACCGACAAAAGATGGATCGTATCGTTGTGAATGCTTTTCATTTGGCGGATGCGATTACAACGTTTGTTCGGGCGCGTTATCCAAATGTTATTATTAGCTTTGAACCAGAGCCCCTTGAAACAGGCGGCGGGTTTATTTACGCGCTGCCGCATTTTGAACACGATGCACCGGTGCTTGTCGTCAGTAGCGATACGTACCTTGAGGGGGATTTTGTTGATCAACTTGGTATCGATATGTTGGGAAATTTCAATCCAGAAGCCGAGGACATGTTGTTGAGTATTGGCGATAAAGCCAGAGGTATCGCGTTTGCAGGAGCTGGGGATTATGAACTCACAGGCAATCGGCTTGATTACCGTCCTAATGGTATGTCGGCGCTTTATGTATTTATTGGTCACCGTGTTGTAATGCCCGCTTTTATGCAGATGTGCGCGGAAAGATTGCGCCCTACAAAAGGCACTTGTTTTTCGTTTAAAGATTGCTTTGATATTGCCGAGGCCAATGGTCGGTTGACGGGATGTCGTTTTGATGGTGTGTGGTGCGATCTATCAACGGTTGATACGTTGAATGCATTGCGAGCGAGATTGGCACCTTTTGCTTAGTGTTAAGTGTTGTGCAATCATGTTTTTATGTGGTTGTGTGAGGGCAAAATCATACAGGCTCTAGGGATTCTTGTGCGTTGAGTGTCCCATCGCTTCCCTGACCAACACACCAATAATTGCTGCTGTAGGAATGGCGAATAAAATACCTACAAAGCCAAACCAAGTTCCACCTGCAAGTAGAGAAAATAAAATAAAAACAGGATGCAAACCAATGCGTCCGCCAACAAACCAAGGCGTCAGAATTTTTCCTTCGATCAATAATACAAAAAAGAATACAAATATAATGCTTATAACTTGTCCCCAGCTTACGAATGTTGTAAATGCAATGCTAAGTGACGCGCATAAGCCAATCATCATCCCCAAATAGGGTATAAAGGTCAAAACACCCGTCATTACCCCTAAAAACAAAAATTTTTCAATCCCTGTGAGAAAAAGACCAATCACGCAGAGCGCTCCCACGGCCATGCAAACCGTTGATTGGCCAATAAGATAAGCGGTTAATGTGGCATCGATGCGTTTGAAGATGCGGCGGACTGTTGGTGCTATCGTGTCAGGTAAGCGTTGATTGACATTACGAATAAATTTGGGCCAATCGCGTAGCATGTAGAACATAATGACTGGTGTTAAAATAGCAAGAGTGAGGATATTTGCAAGCAGCATACCATTACTGAGTAAATTTATAATCAATTGAACGGACCATTTTACGATATCGCCTAAATACGTGGAAACTTGTCCACGCACATTGGTGGCTGTAAGTGGATCTCCGCTTATCGATGATAAAAGTGGCTGTACTTTGACCATAACGCGTTCAGCAAAATTAGGGACGCCCTTTACAAGTGAAACAAGTTCATTTTGCAGATAGGGCAATACCACAGAACTTACAAGAAAAAGAACAATCAGGAACGTTAGAATTATAAACCCTGCGGCAACGCTACGCGGTATGTAGCGTTCAAGTCGATGTGCTATTTTATTAAAAAGATACGCGCCAACAAAGGCCATGAAAAACGGTTCACCAATACCGTCAAGGCTGTAGAGTGTGCCCACAACCAGCAGCACAGTGAGCATGATCACCAGAAGCCATCTGTAAAAGTTTGGATGCGCGATAAAAGTAGATAAAGATCTTTGCATAGACAAAGCCTGATAAAAGTGTTGTTGTCAGTGTGCCATAGATTAGCACGCTAGAAAAGAGGGGATAAAAATTAAGGGGTGGGAGCAGCGGTATTAGGAGCAGCCAGCCAATCAGTGACATTTGCAAACCTGTATTGTATTTGCTGATTCTAATTGGGTTAAGTGTATATGGGATCTTTTTTTTCTTGATCCAAAGGCCGCCAGCAAGAATCAGCAGATCGCGTAATACAGTAATACCTATAAGCCAAAGGGGCAGCTGTCCTGCGGCAAAAAGTCCCAGGCAGACACATATAACGAAGACTTTATCGGCAATTGGGTCAAAGGTGCGACCAAAATCAGATTCAATTTTAAAGAAACGTGCACTGACTCCATCAAGCCAGTCAGTTAGGCTTGCAAAACAAACGAGCCAAAATGCTAAAGTTGCATGGCCGGTGAACAGTGCCCAAACCACAAAAGGCCCCGCCAATAGACGAAGCCCTGTTAATGCTTGTGGAATCCAAAAGTAATGTGATTTACAATTACTGACGTTCACTTTTTGTAATCCTTGCTCTATTTTTGTCATCCCCGTGCAGACGGGGATCCAGGGCTATTCTAATGTTATTATATAAGAATTAACAATTTTGAATCAGTATTTCTGGATTCCCGCCTTCGCGGGAAAGACATAGTAGAATTTAGCCAACAATTTCCATCCTGCTAAAGAAGTATGAAATTTCAGAAGCTGCGTTTTCTGCAGAGTCTGATCCATGTACCGAGTTTGCTTCGATAGATTCAGCGAATTCTTTACGAATTGTGCCTTCAGCTGCATTTGCTGGGTTTGTTGCACCCATAATTTCACGGTATTTAGCAATGGCATCGTTGCCTTCAAGTACTTGTGCAACAACAGGACCTGTTGTCATGAATTCACATAAATCACCGAAGAATGAGCGTTCTGCATGAACGGCGTAAAAGCCTTCTGCTTGCGCGCGTGTTAACCAAAGACGCTTTTGAGCAATTATGCGAAGACCTGCATCTTCGATTTTTGCATTGATCTTTCCAGTGAGATTGCGACGTGTAACGTCCGGCTTTAGAATGGAAAGTGTGTGTTGAACAGTCATATTTTAAACCTTAAGTGTGTCAAATTATTATCCTTATTTAATAAGCTAAAAAAGTTGAAAAAGCAAGGGGAAGTCGCCTGGATGTGATTGAGCAGAGAGTAAGTGCGGCGATTTTGTTGGGTTTTTGTGCATCTTTATACTACTCCAGATCACAAAATCGATATGGGTATTCTTCTGTTTCTTGTTGCCACCGCGGGTTGTCATTAAAAGGGAAATTAAAGCTGTCTTTAAAAAATTCTTTTAGCTCGACTTCTCGTGCTGGATTATAATTTTGGATAAAAGCAAGTGCAAACGCTTCATAAAGTGATTGAATATTTTTATATAGCTCATTACGTAATTTTTTTACGGATTCTATCCTCTTTTTTGTGTTTTTAGAGTTCATTTTTTGAACTTTTTCTTCTTCCAACATATTGCTGGGATCAGGTAAAAAAGATTTAATTGAGTTGTGAAAATTGCCATCTATTCTGTAGGGAATTACGCTTGGGTCTGGAGAATCATATGAAGAATCTTTTTCAAATACTGATAACCAATAAAAATGGTTCAATGCCCATCCAATTGTAGTTGGCCTATTAGAATTAAAATGGTAAGGTTCCCGTCCCCCGTTTCGGTGATTAAGATCTTCACCAAGCCATTGTAAATCAATCCAGTTCAATGTATTTGTTTTAGGATTGAAAAATAGATTATCATGGTGCATGTCAAGATTCCAAGAATCTAGGTTATAATTATATTTTTTAAACAAAAGCCCTATAAATGCTCCCGTTGCTTCATATGCCTTCTTAGCAGCGCCCCAATCAAACGAATCGGCTAGCCTTATGGAATGTTCTGAATAGTTAAACTTCATAGAATCAATGTATGATAGTGAGAAACGAAATTGCTCCATAAAAGCTAAAGCTTTAGATATAGCTTTAGATATAGCTTTAGCTTCATCCGTAGATGTTTGTTTTTCTTTAAAAAGAACTCTAGCTAACGATCTAAAATTGTTATCTTGCTGCTTTCGGAATAGATCGTAAAGAGTTTGATTGCCGTTACTATACTTTATATCCAATAATTCACTTGAAATTTTATAATAGCTCTCTTCAATCTTTTCGGGCGTTATCAAATCTTTTAGAGATTCGGTAATAACATAATTATTGGCACGTGAAAAAATAAAAGGTTTATTCCTAGATGGATATTGGAATTGGCGCATAGGAATTCCTTTGGCCGCGTGTAAAAGTTCATAATAAGCCTTATTCTTGGGATTGTAAAAAATTCGTTCATGCCAAGCGAGTTTTAGAAAGTATGTATTCGTTTTATTATCTTTGCCCGTTACGTTTGCTTGCCAAACAGCATTTTCACGGTTAGCACCGCCCCAATATTGATAAGCCTTTCGAATAAACTTGATTTCATTTTCGTCGTATAGTTTTTTTAGCACATACATAATTTTAGGTGAGGATAAAGAAGTATCAGATTTGTTTAAATCAGGATTTCCACCCATATTTTCCGAAACAGGACTGTCGTAAAGTCCAATCAAGAAAACCCCCCTCTTTGTTGACCCGGTGCTTTCACGTGTTACATCTTTTACATATAATTTTCCTTCAGAAACTTCTTGATCAGTAATTCCGGGTATATGACCCTGTTTAATTAAATAGGGGACAATATCATCATCATTTTCGGGGTGTATTTCAATAGTAGGATCAAATACTGGCATATCTTCTGCCTTAGAAGTGGATTGCCTAAGCTTTTCAATCGGCACTTTACGTATTTTTTGTTGGAGTCTCGAAATAGCCTCTATATTTTTTGTTGTCGATTGAGGAGGAGCTTCAAAAGGGCGGACCTCAGTCGCAGAAATTGATGATTGCGCAGAGCCGTGCTCTGCTGCCCATGAAGAGAAAGTCAAATTTAAAAAAATAAACACATATAATATATACAATTTTGAATCCACTCAATAGAATTACAAGATATTATAAATGAAAAATTCTTAATTAATTCTTAATATCATTAAGCTTCTTAAGAAGCAGTGAGACACTGTGCAAGCAAAAGCAGTGTCAGCTTGTATTTATGTATGCTATCCTTGCATTACAACCCAAGGAATTCACATGTACCGTATCGCACTTAAAATGTTGTTTGGTGATAAAGGCAAATACATCAGTATGATTGTCGGTATTTCCTTTTCCACGCTGATTATGACGCAGCAACCATCGATTCTGGTTGGCCTGTTGTCGCGCACATTTAGTTTTGTTCGCGATGTTTCGCTGCCTGATATTTGGGTGATGGATTCTGGTGTGCAATTCGTGGAGGAAAACAAACCCATACGTGATACCGAACTGAACCGCGTTCGTGGCATCGATGGAATCGCGTGGGCTGTGCCGCTGTACAAAGGTTTGATGCGGGCAAAACTACCTGATGGGTCAACCAAAACGCTTGATATGACGGGTATTGATGATGCGACATTGATTGGCGCACCTGCGAAAATCATTCAAGGAAATCTGTCTGATTTTAAGCGTCCTGACGCGATATTTATTGATCAAGAGGCCGCCAACACACGCCTTCGTGTACGTGTATCTGACACTGAAACGCGCCCTCTTGCGGTTGGGGATATCATTGAAATTAACGATAAACGCGCGCTTGTCGTTGGGCTTATTAAGGCCACACGGAATTTCGTCTTGCAACCACAAGCGTATACAACCTATTCACGTGCTTTGGCTTATTCGCCGCCTGGTCGAAGACAGATGAGCTATGTCCTCGTCAAAGTCAAAGGCGGTGAGGACCCCAAACAAATCTGCACACGAATCACGCAAAAAACAGGTTTGCGGGCACAAACAGCGGGTGACTTTGCGGATGCGAACCTGAATTATTGGATGAAAAGCACTGGGATTCCGATTAATTTTGGTATTTCTGTGTTGCTAGGATTTATTGTCGGAACCGCTGTTGTTGGGCAGACGTTTTTTAACTTTGTGTCTGAAAATATTAAACATTATGCAGTGCTTAAAGCGATGGGGCTACGTAATGCCATTTTGGCGAAAATGGTGATGCTGCAAGCATGTGTGGTCGGCGTGATTGGGTACGGCATTGGCGTTGGGCTGGCCAGTTTGTTTGCCCTGAAATTCCACGATAGTGTGCTGGCTGTTCGTATGCCCCCTATTCTTTTGTTGTTTTCGGGTTTGGGGGTTTTGTTGATCATTTTAACGGCGGCAATTATTAGTGTTAGGCGTGTGACTCGGCTTGACCCAGCTGTTGTGTTTAGGGGGTAGCATGGCGGTTGTGAAAGCATCGAAGTCCGGCGCAACCTCAGTTGCTGTATCGTGCAGAGGAATCGGCAAATCTTTTATTACAAAAGACATTGAAGTCACCGCCCTTCGTAATGTGGATTTAGATATCAAAACAGGCGAATTCATGATGTTAGTTGGGCCATCGGGCTGCGGCAAAACAACGTTGATTTCGATTATTGCCGGGATCCTAAAGCCAAGTACGGGTACGTGCATTGTTGAAGGTGTAGATTTAAACGCTCTGACAGATACTGAACTGCTTGATTTCAGAGCCAAAAAGATCGGGTTCATTTTCCAATCGTTCAATCTGATTCCAACGTTAAGCTTGCTTGAAAACATCGCGATTCCGCTGATCATTAATGGCGCTTTGCAGGATGAGGCGATGGCACGCGCTGAAGTGATGCTGGCAAAAATGGGACTGGCCAGTAAAGCAGATCGATCGCCGACGCAATTATCAGGTGGTGAACAACAACGTGTTGCCATCGCACGGGCGCTCGTGCATCAGCCATCATTATTGATTTGTGATGAGCCCACCAGTGCCCTGGATCATGCGACTGGCGAGTCGATCTTAACGTTGATGAAAGACATCAGTGCCGAAATGAAAACGACATTTGTGATCGTGACGCATGACGCGCGCATTTTCAAATACGCCGATCGCATTGCGCATATGAATGACGGCGCTGTGACGGGTATTGAGTAGAATAATACTGCAATATTATCTTCATGAAAAAATTAACTATTTATTAGTTAAAATAAAGCAATAATAATTCATATAAATAAAATTGGTTGTTTTCATGATTGTTAAATTAGCAACCTATCTTGTGTTTGCCCTTTTGTGTATTAACGCACCTGCAAATGCAGCCATTCCTCCAGCTGATAAGTTAATTGCCGCTGCAGATAGAGACATTGTGCGAATTTCAGACACAAAATATGTTGGGAAAAAGAAAATACCATACAGAGACATAGATGGATCTACCAAAGAAGATGATGTATTTTTTGTTTTTGAAAAATTAACAACAAGTAATCGTCCTTTTTGGCGAGGATATATTGATGAACAAAAAGCAAATGCACAAAAAGATTACGTATACTTAACCGGCATAAAATTAATGGATGGTGTGAGCTCCTTTGCTTTGTCTTTAAACTTAGATGGTCCCTTTCAAAGATTTGGTGGCAGATTTACCTCTGATGTTTGGGTTGCATATGCAACTCGTCAAGACCCAAGAGAATTCTCTGCAACAAGTGAGAATATTGAAATGGTATTTTCTGTTTTCGTAAACGCTACATCCCCCATTACAACGCACATGGGCATTGCACGTAATTATCGCTATTTTAGTTTTGCATACATGCCACATTTTGGATTATCAATAGATCTGCATGCCTTTGCCTCAGCTGCATCTAATTTAATTTACGGTCAAAAATCGCTTATGATGACAAGGCCTGCTTCTAAAATGCTGGAAATTCTAGTAAAAGGATTTGAAAAAAAGGGATTGCAAGACTTTATTTGGGTTGGGGATACATTGGAAAGAATAAATAAAGCAGACAGCGTTATGGAACAAAGAAGAAAAATGAAAGAGAATGAAGATAAGGTAATACAAGATCTTGCAGTGTTAGATAGATTTAAAGATAATCCTGCTGCTATATCACTTGATGATTTCCGATCATTTACAACACGGTATCTTATGCGAAGTCCAGGCGATACCGAAAGTGGCGCTTTGTATGAAGAAATTAAAAAGAAGGTTGAATTTAGTGCTGACTCCTGCCGCATAGATAGAAAACTTGACGAATGGCATCCAAACGATTTAAGTATTCTCCCGCCACTTGATAACAGAGATCCCACTAATTGGAAAATTACATTAGATGGGCGAACCATTGAATTTACCCGACCTGATTGGTTTGGAAGAGCATTAGAGACTCGCGGTGCATATGGCAGGGTCAATGCAGATGGGGGACATGAACACTTGGTTGGCGGTGTTACCTCTCACTTGTTGACGGTTATGATTGACAGCCGAGCATTATCGTCTTTGTGGTAAGAGGGCATTAACTGCGAGATGAAAACCACATTTGTGATCGTCACTCATGATGCCCGTATTTTCAAATATGCTGATCGCATTGCGCATATGAATGACGGCGTTGTGACAGGGGTTGAGTGAGTTATTGTTATGAGAGATAATCATTTCATCCATTTAATTCACCAAATATTTAAAAATAGAAATCGTTAATTTAATTCTTAAATAAACATGTTAGTTTTTATATTGCATTTCACACTTAAATTCGCTATGTTCTTGATTGATATTAATAATATACAAACTTTATCATGAGGAATTCTTATGAATATTAAATTTTATTTAAAATTGCTGGCGTCGTTTTTTATGCTGAACTCCCTTTGCTGTGCCGGCAGTTTACTTGATACGATTACGACAAATCGCACGTCGCGAAAGGATATGTTCAATCATGACTATGTTGCGAACCAAGGTGAAATCAATGCATGCACACAGAATATTAATGAAATATTCAGTAAAGAGGGCAACGTTGAGAAACTATTCAGCACAGCTACCGCTGACGAGAAAACGAAAATCGCACACGCGATTATGGCCACAGCGTGGACAGATGCTATAAGTCCAACGACAAAAAGCCAACGCACGGATCAAAACCCGTATACGTTGAATGCTGATGGTTCATTAAAAGTAGAGAATAAAAACTTGTATAATCACTATTTAATTACGCAGTGTGCAAGTTTTTGCACAAATAATTTGAAAGAATCACAGGGTTCTGTTTAGATAAAGTCGTCTAAAACTTTAACAATCTAACGAGCCCTATGACCCTAGAAGATCTTATCATTAATACCTACTGCTTTGTCGA
>CAIOTO010000186.1 GCA_903861255.1 uncultured Alphaproteobacteria bacterium
CAATCTTCATTGAGTCCTGCATTAATCATTACAAAATCACTATATATTTAATTTTATATTTATCAGATTAACATAATTGACTCCACCTAGCCAACTCTTAGGTTAGCGCTTATGGGGATAAAGAGAGAGTATCACTTGGATATTCACGTAAGAGCTTATGTAGTTCTTTTTCAAAAGGCATATCCTTTTGAAGGGCGGTGTGAATATGATAAAGCCGTTCATAACGCGCTGCATGACGCATCAGTGCATCCTTGTTGCAGTCAATGCCGACGGACTTTAAGGTTCGGACAAGTTTTTTAAGGGTCTGTGGATTGTGGGTGAGCGCATGACACAAACCGCCCGTCAGGATATCAATCTTTTCTTTTTCAATGATTTGGTCTTTGGTCACAAGTGTTTTAAAGAGAACCCTTCTTTTTTCATGTTGCGCTTTCATCAATGGTTTATCAATTTCGCGATGCTCTTGGTAGAGTTGGCCTCCAAACCGTTGGTACTGTTCGGTTCGCTTATAAAGATTAATGAGCGCTTGATCATCACATGAGAGATGCTTCATTTTTTCATCACTTGACTGATTCTTTTCAAAAGCACTGGATTGTTTTTGGATTGTTGAATAGCCATACCCTGTGCCTGTGTAAAGTTCTTTTCCAAAACTACGTGTGATAGGTGCATGTGATGCAAGAACGTATGCCAGCGACCCGCGCTCACATTGTTTTTCTTGGAACTCGGTGTAGAGGGGATGATTTTTAGCATAGATACCTGGATGGGTTGAGCGAATGGTGTGCCACAGGTCTCGGCAGGTAAGCGCCGTTTCGATGTATTGTTCCAACGTAATAAGCAATTTGGATTCAGCTTGGCTTAAGGTGCGGGAACGTAAACCGGCGGTGATCTCAAGGTTGGCCTTGGTTAAACCGGATTGAAGGATTACATGGCCGTAATCCTCAAAATGGGCAAGAATCTCTTTGGCAAAAATGGTACGGTCTTCTTTAAAGTCATTGTAGGAATGGGTATCGCCTGATTTAAGCGCAAGAGTCATCTCTTTGCCAAGATGAAGATAGGTTTGAACAATATCGTTGATGCTTTCATTCTCGTGAACGAGACCATAATCCGCCACAAGATCTTTTGTATGCAGGCGATTGAGATTTTGGTAGAAAGCCTGGAGTGTCGGGAATTCCTGGAGGTTATAATAAATATCGAGTTGTTTACGATGCCGCGTCATGGCCACATAACTTGCGATGCTATCCATGTACTTTGTGGCATAAACCATTGACCAATCAACGGTTTGCCCCTGTGCTTTGTAGAGGGTGATTGCATAGCCGTGCTGGAAATGATGATACGCGGAATTGAGGAAGTTTGCTTCATAGGTTGTTCCGTTTTCCTCAATCGTTACAATCAGGCGATAATCGATGGGGTGTTCATCGTGTTTGCTAGAGTAGATTGGGATAATCTTAGTGACGGTTCCCTTGGTTCCATTTTTAATATGGAAGGTTTTCGAGATAAATCCTGTTTTTTGGGCAATGAGAATGGGGTCATCAACATGATTAGCTGCTTTCTTCGGCTGATTTTGAAGGAAAAGGATCTTGTCATTAACCGCATAAGCAGTGCCATTGATGGTATGGTTTTCATTTCCGACTTTACCGTGTGTTTGAAGTGCTGTACGAATTTCGGTATTGAGCAGAGCACAATCTTCATTGGTGAAGGTAATAACAAGGCCGTTCGGATTGTTATGGGTGATGACCTGTTCAACGTAGCGGTCAGCAATGTGCAGCGCAACATTTTCTTTGTCAGAAAGGGCATGGATATGCCCCTTGGTATAATACGCGTCAAGTGCGGCAGAGGTGTCAAACTCAGAGAGTGCTGTGGAGGCATTGCGCATCCACTCATGATGTTGTCTTACCACTGTTGTCAGTGTCGATAATGTGTTTTTCAGGCGGGCTTCTTCCACCATCATTCGGAAAATGTCACCAGCAGAAATAGCTTTAAATTGTCGGTCATCACCGATGAGAAGGAGTTTAGCGCCCACTTCATACACGCGTTTTACAATAAGGCGCATGGATTCTGTACCGACCATCCCGGCTTCATCCACAATGACAAGGGTGTTTTGTTGGATATCGAATTGGGTAAGCTTTTTAAGATTCGTTTCTAAATCGAATCGTGTCTTGAGATCAAGGGTGTTTGTACGCAATGCTTCTTGAATTTTTTCGATGTTCTTCCACCGTTGTTCAAAGGAGGCAATCGTATAGGATTCAATGCCCGCATCATTGCCTAAATGACGCGCCGCTTCGGCAGCAAGTGCCAGACCAACGACGTTAAAGCCGGCTTGTGTATGAAGGTCGACGACAGGCTTAAGAGACGAGGTCTTTCCGGTGCCGGCACGACCGATGAGCACAGAAAGTTGGGTTGAATCGCACAAATTATGTATGGCCTGTTGTTGTTCTTCATTAAGAGAAAATGAATTGGCTTTTGTAGAGGAACGCGTCAAGTCATCGATTGCGCGATGAATCATTGCAGGGAGGATAGAGAGCTTATGATGTGAGTTCAAAAGCTGTTCGGTGTGTTTCAATACAGCGGACTCGATTTCGATATATTCAGCGGCTGCATAGCGCTCTTCTCCTTCAAGATTGTGTCCGACAATAACGGCATCTTTCAGGATGCGTTCATACACAAATGCAGCATGAATTGGATCATCTCCCATGCGTTTTTGAACATGCGAGAGTGCTTCAAAGGCTGAGAACGTCGCATAATTTTGTGAGAGTTCTTTAAGAACAATGGAGGTGTTCAGAAGAATGCGCTCACTGTTTGTT
Source organism: uncultured Alphaproteobacteria bacterium (assembly GCA_903861255.1). Classification (GTDB taxonomy): domain Bacteria; phylum Pseudomonadota; class Alphaproteobacteria; order Paracaedibacterales; family CAIOTO01; genus CAIOTO01. The sequence continues at coordinate 2,799 of CAIOTO010000186.1, forward strand.
TCACGGATTTCTTTATTGGCTTCTACCAGGCGTGAATATTCACCTTCTTCCGCAAGTTTGCGCGCATACCAACCCTCGTGCACACCTGGCTGAATATCAAGGCCGCGTTCCTCATAAGACCGTGGATCAACACGTGCTGTAAAGCCACGTTCGGCCAGAAGTTCATTGCACATCTCCGCAAACGCGTAGCGGAATTTTTTGCAGGTTTTCTTTTCGTAGAGCACACGGTATTTAGTGTCGATAAACCCATTTTCATCAATTTGATGAAGCGCATTTTGAACGTGTAAATGCGGGTTACCTGGATCTTCATGGATACCATAGGTTGCAACAAGTTTATCTGCTTTTAGATGCTTATTAATAAACCGTTTTGCGAGTTCTTGATAATCGTCAGAATTAAGCTCAATGGGGAGTGCAAAAATATGCGTTTGAGATACGCGTGCTGTTTTTTTTGTGTGTTCAATTGTTTCAGTTCTTTTGTAGAGTTTTTCACAAGTATTGTCGACATGACGTTCAAGAATATTCCAAACATCATGAGACTTTGCCCACCTGGGGGCATCATCGGGAGCGATATGACCTGCATGGGTGACATTGGCAATTTTATTCCGATAATCGCGTGTAACACCGGTACGTTCATCTGTTTGTTTTGTGGCGGTAATATATCCACACGCGAGGGCACTGCTCCGTCCTGAGCGTCGGTTGACGTACCCAATGCGGTGAAAACAGATTGCCAATAAACATCTAAATTAATTTAACATAAATTTATTATAACGCCGTCAGGCATTCACCGCAAGGGTGTGTATTGCGCCTTTAGGGATTTTTCCCTAAAGGACTTGGAATGAGGCTATCGCCTCATACTTTATTATTTTTACCCGTTTGAGGTGAATTTTAATGAATCAAGGCGTTAAGAACTGAAAAACAAGCGTTTTAGTTTGTTCACACATCAGATTATACTGTCATTAAAAACGCACAGTGATTTTTGATGCATGCGAATGCTATGACGTCATTTTTATAAAGATAAAATTAGTCGTATATTTTAACCAAATAACTTGTATCTGCTGCTATTTTCCGTGTACACTGAAAGAAAAAGAATGCTTATGTGAGTGGAAGGATGTGCGTTATTTTTGCATCTCTGACAACATAAAAAATCGTAACCAAGAAGGGAAAACGATATGACGGCAATATATGCACAACAAATGGACGCGTTAGCAAAAGAGAAGCTCAGTATTGACCTTGAGGCCAAACAAAAAAAATTAGCGTTGAAACAAAAAGAAGAAAAAATAAAAGAAGATATTTTTAAAAATCTATCCACCATTATTAAAGCACATGATCCGTTCTCAATGGACTTAGATATGTTCCTTGGCGGCGTCCTATATGTGGTTTCTGAAATTAAGAATGAGAACACAAAGCTAACCTCTTCCTGGAAGCAAAAGGGGGAGGAGGAAATGCGTCGATTTCAAAACAAGCGAAGGGGTAAAGTTACACCCTCAGAAGCATCAAACGTTGATCAAATTGCTGCGTAATACCATCATGAAAAGTAATCGTCTCATGGTTCAGGAACAACGCCAAACATACACACAAAAGGTGGAGAGTGGGAGCCTGCGAAAGGCACATACACGTACAAAAATTCAACTGGGTGGACTGCTCGCAAAAACAGGGATATTGGAGCGATTTAATATTAACATAGGGGATGATTTACAAGATGATGCCGAGAACCAAGACAATGCAGCCGCATTGGTAGGGTGCATTAAAGATCTTCTCACACAATTGCCAAATCCCATCCCTGATAACATCTATGAAGCGTTTATGCAAAATGGGATTCGCTTGTTTCGAACATCAAAACATCATCCGCAGTGACACGACAAACAGACAACACAAAACGAGAAAGACTTTTCTATTCACCGAGTGCACGACGATAAAGATCAAGCAGTTCTTCGTGTGCTTCTAAGTCTTCTCTTTTCATTTTTCGTTGACGAATGAGTTGGCGCACGGTGTTAATGTCAAATCCTTCGGCACGTGCTTCGGCAAAAATATCTTTAAGCTGTTCGCTGAGCTCTTTTTTTTCCTGTTCAAGACGTTCAATGCGTTCAATAAATTGCCTCAGTTCGACGCCTGAAATGTTCATTGGTGCCTGTGGTTTTTGATTTTGCATGTAATAAGGTTTCATTGTTTTAATTATGACACTACAAAGCGTAGCTTAAAAAAACAAAGGGAAAGAGGATCAACATTTCGCGTAACGTGTGCTATAAGCATAAAATAGGATCTGCTTATTTAAAGGGCTCTTTTCTTTTTTTGTAAGGTACATAGGTTAATGGTAATACGATGACAACACTCACAGTTAAATCAATCCCTGAGAAGCTTTTACAGCTTAAAGAGGCACTTGAAGAGGGTAAACGAGAAACGTGTGTTATGAATGATCAGAAGGCTAAAAAGACGCAGATTACAGTATCGAAAAACCATTCTTATGAGCAACTCAAGAAGAATCAAAAGCCAGAACACTTAAGTGTAGAAATGACGCCGAATACCAACAATAATGTTATGCAACTCTCTTCTTCTAAAAAAGTGATAAAGCCCCCGCGCCCCGTTCCCTTTGTGCGTAATGAACGTGTGATGAGCGCGTTAGATTGGCTCTATGTGACGTTTCCACAGCTTTTCAAAAAACAAGAAAAGGTGCCACTCAAGGTAGGTATTCTTCACGACATTTTTGTGTGGCTTGAGGGGCATAAAGAAAATATTGATGAAAAAAGCTGTGTTCCACTTCCCACAAAAACAGCTATTCGTGATGCCGTTACGTTTTATACGATGAACCCATGGTATCAAAAAGCGCTCGTCGAACATGATAAGCGTTATGACCTAGACGGTTTTGCGGTTGGTGATGTTCAAGACGTTCATAAAACATATGCGACTGAACGACACAGTAAAATTGAAGAAAAGATAAAAGCACAAAATGACAAACGTAAAGCATACCACGCCAAGAAAAAGGCAAGAAAAGCAGAAAAAGCGGATAAAGTAGCCATAAGTGAACTATCGATCATAGAAGATGCTTCCGTTCATCACGAAGATAAAACCGCGCAAGAATCATGAAAAAGAAGCCGCATAATTTAACATGGATACCGTATTTTATTGTACATAATGCAAAGTTTGCACCGCTTTTGATTGTGGCGTTTGTGATTGGCTTTGAGAGTAAAAGTTATCTATCTCCACCCACACAAACCATTGTCCAATCGCCTAATTTGACGTGTAAGGTTTGTTTTACGCCACGTCAAGCATGTTTGCCGATGATTCTTGAAGAAATAGACAAGGCCGAGACGTCGATTCATATGCAAGCGTATAGTTTTACGTCAAAACCGATTGCCGACGCGCTCATTCGAGCACATGAACGTGGCGTAACAGTTGTTGTCATTGCAGATAAGAGTCAGCGTAAAGAAAAACACACCCAAATTCATCATGTGAAACGTGCAGGGATAATGGTTTACATTGATACTAAGCCTGCAATTTCACATTCTAAAATAATAACTTTCGATAGAAAGAGCGTTCTTACAGGTAGTTATAATTTTTCAAATGCTGCTGAAAATCGTAATGCCGAAAATGTGGTTCTATTGGTAAGCCCTGAATTGGCAAATATGTACGAAGATAATTTTGCCAGTCGTTTAGCTGTTTCTGATGTGTTTACGTCTAACGGGTGATGCCAAGGCGATGAAAGAAAAGATCGTTGTTGAATGGTGTACACAACAGGGGAAAGGTTCCCCACGTTGTGTGGACAAAATATCAGGCTATAGACACTCTTCGGCGATTTCATGAATGACGCTATCAGCGACAATAAGTTGACCAGATGTTGTGCGACCCCACCACGTACCGTGTTCATTGTTAAGGATGGGTTCACCTTTTGTGGTCAGTTTATCCGCAAGCCAATCTGTAATAAGGTACCATGAATAAATTTCGGCGTGTTCTTCGTGATAAAGATCATGGAAGTCATCACTTTCTTGCGCTTCTTCCAGTGCTTCGGCTGATAATGTGTTGCCTGCTTGATCACAATAAGAAGTGATATTAGAAATAGCGTCATACTCAAATGTGCCATTATTCAGGCAGGCGATAACGAGTTGATTTTGTTCGACAAAAACATGATGTTCAACAATGCTGGTTGCTTTTTTTTGGGTACGATCGCGCTGTTGTGTATTGGATAAGGCAATGTGTTGTTCATCATGCGCATTGATTCCTGTTTGGAGTGTCTCAATAAGCTGATAAATGCTTTGTCCATTTGCTGAGAAAGAGAGATCTTTTTCGATCGAAAGGCCAAGTGGAAGTCTTAACGCGTTAAGTGCGTCTAAACTTACGTAGCCAAGCTCAATTTCGTCAACTTGGCAGATACCAAATCCCATATTATCGGGGGAAAGTTCGCTTAAGTACCAGGTGCCTTTTCCTGTTGGATTAAAGAGTTTAACGACGGGTTTGAAAACCTGAACCGCTTGATCAGCACTACGATTGTTGTTTGCATCAAAATTATGGCGAAGTTCTTGTATTTCTTTCTGAGTGAGTTGTGCGACGACTTTGTTTGTGTTTTTCATAATGGGTGTGTTCCTTAGATGAAGGGTTGATGTAGGACACGTGCTGGAAGCGCGCGTCATACATCCACATAAGTTAGGAGGGTAGCAAACGCCAGGCCGTAATGGGGGGAGGGTCATCACCTATGTTGGCAGGCCGTAAGGCCGAAACATAGGGATACCCCCCATTTCGAGCGAAGCGGAGCCTTGCGTGCGCGTGGGGCGCTAGCCCCTAGTCTTTAAATAAAGAGGAAAAAAATCTAGTGTTGATGAGGTTCACATAAGGCGATTCATGAGGACACATGAATACGTAACCATTGAGCGATACATATGATCTCTTTTAAGCACAGGAGAATGCACTATTATGTTAGTGATGTGCGTTTAGCTGTACATTTTCAAGGCTTACACGTTGAGCTTCTTCAATACTCATGTTATAGCCCCATGAAGTTAATTTGCTCCGTTTGCCCGATTTAAGCTCGTCGAGTTCTTTGCAATTGGTAAAAACCGTTATGTTTTGGTTTCCTGAAATTCGGCGGGCGTCTGTTAATAATGTGTTGCCAAACGCTGTGCTTGAATCGATATCACATACGCCATTGTTAGATTGTGGCGATTGGTGCGTGCAACAGCCAGATAGAGACAGGACTATAAACAGATTGCGCTTTATGTTCCGATGATGTTGGGGTTTCATAATGGTTAGGCATCGAAGTAAGTTGAATTTAGTTTTAGTATGAGGGATTTTACCAGCACAAATCAATTTGATTAAAATTCAAAATTTTAGTGTGTTAAGCAAATGTGTATGATTACGCTCAATTGGATAGGAGACCGCCTCTTTTTGAGGCACACCTGAAAACAATGACGCTGACTCATAAAAAGGGCTTTATGCACAGAATTATCCCCAGATTTTGGGGATAACTTTTTAAGATTAAGGTGTAAGGTTCTTATGGAAGTTGATTCGATTCTTGATCAAAGTTTAGTGAGTGCTATTATTTTTTTGATCGAAAAAAGAGTCCATGCGATATATCCATTTGTGTCATCGCTATCTAAAAAACGCTCGAAAAAATTAGGGAACTTCAGTGCGATCAATGAAAAAATAACCCACGGTGAAGCAAGACCTAAGGCTATACAAGTACGCCTATGTGTGTCAGAGAAATTTCTAATTTTATTGAAGAAAGAAGCTGATTGTATGCCAATATTCATTTTTGTCTCCTGCAGCGTCTAAGTAATGAATTTTTGTCTCTTGTAGATTATATGATTATTTATCAATTTTGATTCGAATGATCAAAGTCAATTTTAGAAATAGTATCCTTGTTTATTGCGATTGTAATAGTTTCTGCGTATTTATAACGTAAACGCTCATTTTCTGTTGGTTTCATATCGAAATAAATAAACCCTTCCCCACATAATTTAATGTGAACAGGCTTAATCTTTACGCAGTGTGCAAGTTTTTGCACAAATAATTTGAAAGAATCACAGGGTTCTGTTTAGATAAAGTCGTCTAAAACTTTAACAATCTAACGAGCCCTATGACCCTAGAAGATCTTATCATTAATACCTACTGCTTTGTCGA
>CAIOTO010000187.1 GCA_903861255.1 uncultured Alphaproteobacteria bacterium
GTCATCATGGGGTATTTTACGTATCACATTTTTCAGGGTGATCGTGGTATTATCGCTTATCTTAGATTGCAGCAAACTGTTTCGGGCAATGAGAAAGAGCGTGCCGCACAGCAAACATTGCGTGAACAGCTAGAGCGCCGTGTGTATTTGCTACGCCCCGATAGTTTAGATGTTGATCTGTTAGAAGAACGTGCGCGAGCCGTTTTGAATTATGCACATCCTGACGAGATTGTCATTCATGATGGCAGCGTTGGTGTATCAAAACCAAAGGCAGCTCCAACACCAAGTACAAAGGCAAAACGTAAGTAAATTTCCAAAGACTGTCATGCTCGGGCTGGACCCGAGCACTCTACGATTGAATCGGCAAATAGTTTGCAACTTAAGTGACTACTCTATGTATTTGCAGTTGCATTATTATAGATCCTCGAACCAAGATACAAGTCCAAGGATGACAAGTTTTGGTTGGTAATTACAATATATTGTGTAATGATTATATTGTGTAATGATTCGTGGAAAAATGCCACCTACGCGCCTGGAACGCCTTTTGTTGTTGAGTATTCAAAGTGGACAATTTCATCTGGGTATAGATGTGCACGAATGGCATGTGCAGCCTGCGCCGCCTCCGCAAACCCTGTCAAAATCAATTTTAACTTATGTGGATAAGTTGCCACATCCCCAATGGAGTATATACCAGGGCGATTGGTTGCACCTGTCATAGGATCAATAGCTATATGATTTTGTGTCAAACCCAAATCCCATTCAGTGATCGGCCCTAAATTCATGGAAAGCCCAAAGAAAGCGAGCAAATAGTCGGCTTGCAACTGTTCTTTTTCGCCGTCAAGTGTTTCAACACCAACGTGCGTAAGCAAGCCATCATCGCCTGTTAATGACGCAAGCTGGTAAGGCACGACAAGTCTGATTTTACCTTGCTCTGACAGTGCTTTTAATCTGGCTTCGCTTTCGGGTGCTGCACGGAATTTTGCGCGGCGATGCACAACCGAAACAGATGCTGCAATCTCAGACAGTGATATTGCCCAATCAACAGCTGAATCGCCGCCCCCTGCAATAACCACATGTTTATTGCGGTACGTTTCACGTGACTTTACATAGTAATGAACGCTTTTTCCTTCGAATGCTTCAATCCCATCTAATGGTGGGCGATTGGGACCAAAAGCACCGACGCCCGCAGCAATAATAATGCATTTACAACGAACAACTGTTCCTTTTGACCCTTCGATCTCAAAGCTTGTGCCTGCGTCATTTAATGATTCAAGCCGCGCAACTTGTTCACCAAGATGAAAAACGGGGTGAAACGGCTGTGCCTGTTCTGCTAAGTTTGCCGCTAAATCAGCGCCTGAAATCTGCGGGTGCGCGGGTATATCATAAATTGGTTTTTCAGGGTAAAGTGCTGCGCATTGCCCACCCGTTGCATCCAATGCATCAAATACATGACATTTTAATTTAAGCATGCCGCATTCAAAAATAGCAAAAAGCCCAACAGGGCCAGCGCCAATAATTACAACATCAGTTTCTATGGTCATTATATGTCTCGTTTTGTTGTGTTCTAGATTTTTTTAGTGTCCCTTGGACTTGATCCGAGGCCCCATGTTCGAACAACGTTTCTGCTCAAAGGTAGATCCTCCGGTCACGCCGGAGGAAAACTATACTGTTTAAAATTTACACACGTTCATTGCATGGACTTTTTATAACACTTTTTAGATCATTAGAAAATGAAAAAGGGCCTTTTGCAGTGGTATGCTATATTTATATGGACTTACCATGCCAGAGCCCTACTCTGTTATTAGCACACCTCATTTAAACGTATCGGCTTTTAATAAAGTAACTTATTATAAATTAGATTTTCATACGAACCGAGCTTACATAATGTCTTCCACTCACGCTATCCCCGCACAGATTGAACTCTTTGATAGTGACGCTAGTTTTTGGTGGAACGCGGGCGGACCATTTGATTTACTGCATGCGATGAATCCACTTCGGATTTCGTTTATTACAGATTGCACAGGTGATGTCCGTGATTTACGCGTGCTAGATGTTGGGTGTGGTGGCGGCATTTTGTCTGAACCGTTGGCGCGTTTGGGTGCCAAGGTAACGGGGATTGATGCAAGCCTGGGTGCGATTACGGCTGCGCGTGCGCACAGCGAAACGATGGGGCTATCCATTAATTATCAACAAACCACGATTGAAGAATTTAGTCAAAGCAGCCGTGGTGGCTTTGACTTGGTGATTGCGTCCGAAATTATTGAGCATGTACCTGACCCCGCATCATTTTTGGCTGCATGCAAGCAATGTTTGTCAGTGGACAATAAAGGGGTTATTCTATCCACCATTAATCGCACACCAAAATCATATCTTGGTGCGATTTTGGGTGCAGAGTATATCCTACGTTGGGTGCCCCGCGGCACACATGAATGGAATCGTTTTTTAAAGCCAAGTGAAATCGCCGAGATGGGCGGAACATGGAAAGAGCTTCGTGGATTGTCCCTTAATCCATGTACACGCCAATGGTCCTTTTCAAAAGACTTAGCAATTAATTATATTGGGTGGTTAAAATAAGGTAGGCACCTCACTTTTTCTTTTTGGCTTTCTTCGTTTCAGGCTCTTTGCATAAAAGCTTCTCCATCCCTAAGAAGTCCATATCACGGGGATCTAAGTATGCATGCGCTTCATCCACAAGATAATTTTTAAGAGCACCATCTAACCCTTTTGCCCAGAATTCTTGATATGCCTCTAAATGACGCGCAGGAACGATATGACCTGAGAAACGAACAATATCCCCTTGAAAGCCAGGAGTGCTAATTTTATAAAGTTCGTTATCCTCCTTGATGTCGCTTTTTACTAATTGTTTATCCGCTGTAAGTGGATTCTTCCTTAACAACCCTACTGTTAATTTTCCCTTTTCCGTGATTCTAACCTGGAAAGGCATATATGGGTGAACCCATATATGTTGATGTTGATCTGGGGCCTTTGGGCAGGGCATTTTTATTCCTACAAATTTCTTTCTTTTTAATAAATAGCCAAGATCAAAATACTGAGGCATAACGCCGTAAGTTGTGCATTCTAAAAATCTTACACCTAATGTGAATAGCCTTTGCAAGCTGTACAAGTCGACAAGATCTCTTATTAACTTTGGATTATCAACATACCATAAGTTTAGTGTTAATAACTGCTCGTGAACGGCGCCTGAGATATGACACATTGTACATTCAGGATCATCCACACCTGACATGGGATGCGTTGGCATATGTGTGCAGCACAATTGCAGTAAATCATGAACATTGCGATCCATTTCTTTTGGGTTAGGCAGATCAGAGGCTCTTTTGTTATATTCCTCTAGATAGTAACTAAAAATTCGATCAGAGGCTTTTAATCCAACATCTTGCTCATAACCATAATAATATGCATATTCATCTTGAGAATAGTCTTCGATAAGTTCTAACAGTGCTAAAACATATGGCTGGGTACTAATATCTTTTGTTAATTCCCAAATAGCAATTGATGGCCATAAATTTTGATCTTGAATCAAAACTTTGTATTCTTTTCGTTTTGCAGGGTGCTTGCAAAGCATAGATAACGCTTTTTCATATATTTTTCTTTCGTCTTGCATAAACTTCTCTTCAAGTTTTGCGATGCGCTCCTTACTACGCTCCCTTTGTTCTTCTTCCTTTTGAAGTCTGGCTGTCTTTTGCTCTTCAGATTCTATGACAGGAGTGGATGGCGTAGCACGAAAGAACCAGTCGACCTGTCGATGGCGTTCTTGTTCTCTTCGCTCGTCCTCTTCTGGATCAAGGTTCTCAAAATAATCTTGTGCGGAATCATCACTAATAGCATCAGCGATTGCACGACATCCATCGATATCAATAGGTTTTATTATTCTTTGAATAGGCTTATCATCTTCATCATCGCTATCGCTGCTTGAATGAACAAGATTGCTGTAACAAAAAAGGTTCATCAGAATGATTAAGAGAAATATGTTTTTAAATTTCATTAAGTCAGCCGTCTTTTTCTAAGAAGAATTAAATCGATTCAAAATCTCATACTTTTTCATATAAATGCAAGTTAAAAAAGAAAGAGTAATTACAATGAGCATACAAAAGCAAAGCTCTTTTGTGTGTATTTTAGGTATACATTCTGTATTTTTAATTATTCTCAAGTCTTCGCGGTTTTGTTCATCTAAGTAAACAAAGTCTGTTTTTGATGTTGTTGTGTTTCAGAAATGCAATATCATGTCAAGTTGATTAAAATTTTAGTAAAATATACATGTA
>CAIOTO010000188.1 GCA_903861255.1 uncultured Alphaproteobacteria bacterium
AAGGCTTGGTTTAAAGAGATAGGTCTTAAAGATATACTGCCGGATAAAGCTCTGGTAAAAGTTTAACTGAAACCGCCGTATGCGACATCGCTTGTACTGGTGGTGTGAGAGGACGGAGCTGTGAGGCTCCTCCTACTCGATCTTATCCGCTCTGTGGACCCTTATGGTCAAGCCATAGGAAAACTGATAGCGATAAATATATATTCATATTGTATGTGAACCGCTATAGATACCCGCTCCTCGATTGGTCTGATAAAACAGCAGCATGCTTTTTAACGTAAAAACATCTATCTCCTTCATACCTGACATGGGGAAGAGGTGATGCATTGCTAGGAATATTACCTACTTATTTTTCATAAGAATCTGGCATCATGTGTTTCTTATGATTTAGAATTCAGCTTTCTGCTTTCAGCTTTTGTATGATTAGATACATCTTCTTTTTCTAAGAAACTTATTGCAAGTTCGCCGATATAGGCAGCCAACCCACACGGTAGCTTTTCTGTCTGCATGTGCTGAAACATAGAAATGTCTGATCTAATCTTGCTGCTAATCGTGCGGCTAAGGATGGTGATAAGAACATAATCCTTTGCGATAAAAAATACTTGAAATAGTGAGGGTCTTCATGCGTGTTCCTACATCTTTATCATGAATTAACACTCCAGTTTCAAACAGATATTTAGTAGAATTCTTATGAAATTCAGATAATACATCAGTACTTAAAATATCTGTAATAACACGAAGGGTGTTGTTGCTGGTGATTTTGAGAGGGGCGCTCGTTGTAGGGAGGTATTGTGAATGTAGGGGCGGCAGTGCGCACTGTTGTTGTTTGTATTGTGAGTGCAGGGGCGGCAGTGTGCACTGTTGTTGTTTGTGTTGTGAGTGTAGGAGGAATGACTTTTCTTTCTTTGTTTTGGGCTTGCTGAGCACCATTCAGAGTTAAAGGTTCAATTAGTTTATGATCTGTAATCAATGGCATCAGAGAAGACAATGGCATCAGAGAAGACAATGGCATCAGAGAAGACAATGGCATCAGAGAAGAAAGGAGAGCTTCTCTTTCAGAATCCAATGTTTTACAGGCTAATATCTGTTGTGATAAAGGGATGATGTAATCGTAAAAATTTGATAAAAATTCATCATTTTTAATAATTTTTGTAAGAATTAGTGCTGCTATGTCGGCTGAAATTAATATTTTATTGCCAAGCTGATAGTAAGCAGCATCATCAAAATTTGGTAATAACTCATCATTTTCAATAATCTTTGCAGCAATTAGTGCTTCTTTGTTTGCTCGAATTAATAATTGATTGTCAAGCAGGTAGTTAGCCGCATCATGAAAATAGGATAGGTCATGAGAGATTAAAATGCTTTTCACAGCGCTACACTTTGTCTTGTCCGTTATAGTTGGATGATTGAATAATTTTTCTTTAAATAGATATTTAGCAGAAGAATAATGAAAATCACATAATTCTTTGCGCTTTAAAATATTTGAAATAGTGAGGATCTTCATGCGTGGTCCCACATCTTTATCATGAATTAATACCCCTTTTTCAAACAGATATTTAGCAGAAGTATAATGAAATTCAGATAATGCATCAGTACTTAGAATATTTGCAATAACAATGGCCTGTGTTTTTGCTTCTGCACCGCCTTTTTTAAAAAACTTAATTAAAGGTATGTTGCAACCAGTGGTACAGCAATGAAATTCGGATAATTTATCACGACTTAAAATAGTTGTAGAAATCCGTGCCTTTGTATTGCCGTCAATGTCTATGTTACTTAATAATCGACTTTCAAGCAGATAGTTAGCCGCATCACGAAAATAGGGTGATTTGTCATAACTTAAAATGTTTAGAACAGCGAGGGCTATTGTTTTTTTTGTTGTATTTATCGAGTCGAATAACTTTTCTTCAAACAGACATGTAGCAGCAGAATGATGAAATTCAGATAATCTTACGCAATTTAGAATATTTGCAATAGTGAGAGCTTTTGTATTGTAGTCAATGTCTGTATTATTTAATAATCGACTTTCAAATAGATGTGTAGCAGCCAGTATATGCTTATCTTGTGATATTTTTTTGCATTCTAAAAAAATTCTAAACATGTTTGCTTTTGTTTCGTTTTCCACATCTGGACTATTGATTAATAAGAATCCACGGTTAACCAGAGCTTCTGAGATAGAAGGCAGTATGTTTAAGAGGTCTATAATTATGTGGGCTTTTGTTTCGTCTTGTAATTCATTACATTCAAGTAGAATCTCGGGTGCTTTAGCTAAATGCGCACTTATTAGAGAAGGCATGGTATCACAGGGGAAAAATTTAGCTCTTACTTCACGGGCAAAAGGCTCAGCTGTTGCATCTTGAACGCAAGAGGCTCTAATAATTTCAGGAGTGGTTCCTTGTGGGTTGTCAAACTGAAGGGATGATGCGAATGCTGACCTTAAGAGAAGTAAAGATAAAAAAATTAACAAGTAATTTTTATTCATTATTTTTTCTTTCATTAAATGAATTCATTATTTTTTATTTATTGTTATTTTATATGGTAAAATAGATTTTTTTTCAAGTGTTTTTTTCATCTGAAGTATAGAGATGCAGGCTCAATTATTTTTTGTTTCATGTTTTTCTTGACTCTGGTGATAAACTCGAATCTTTAGTTGTTCAAACTGTTTTCTTAATCTTTTGCGGATGTATACACGATCCCCCATAAGCCATCCCTTTAATCTTTTAACCATTGATTGCAAATGCATAATGCTAATTGGGTTTTTTAGGGTGATAATTGAGTTTTTCACGGTGATACTGATTTAATGACTGGCTTTTAAAATCCTTTCCTCTAATCTATTTCTCCATGCCCATCCTACCTTCCTATCACTTATGTATTCTTTTGCAAGAATGACTGATTTTTCATGGTACCGTGAAAGTTCTGGTTTAAATAAAATTAAGTATATCAAACTGGCGCGAGACTCTGCATTTGCATCTTCTATTTGGTGTTGAAAAAAGAAATCTGCCAAATAGGTGTGTTGATCGCGGAATTCAGATCTCGATAGACCAAGAAAAAGAATCTTTATTTTTGTATTACTGCATACATCTTCCTTTTCCAAGAAACTTATTGCAAGTTCGCTGACCCCGGCAAATGTTGCGACCGGGTATTCCAAGACATCAAGACAGTCCTTAATTCTGAGGCTAAGAATTGCTTTTGTATTGTTAGTTACATCTGGATGGCGCAACAAATTTAAGAGTCTCTCCTCGTCCCATTCATACATTAAATATGGCATCACAAGAGAAGAAAGGAGCGCCTCTCTTTCAGGAGCCAGCCGCGGTATATTGCGTGATAAAGGGTCGAAATAATCGTAAGATAGCGCCCATATTTCACGATCTACTCGTATCTTGCGCGTCTCTATTTTAGGAGTTGCTAGTATCTTGTATGATAAAGTTTTGATACAATCCCTAAATTCTGCGAACAATTTGTCTTGTTCAATAATATTTTTTACACTTAGTGGTGCTTTAAAATTTGAGAACACTTCGCAATTTTTAATAATATTTTCTACAATTAGTGATGCTTTATTTATTTCTATTGTTTCTAAATTTAAAAATTTATTAGAGATTACATAACTAGCTGCATCACAAAAATAAGATGTTTCATCAGCATCATGAAAATAGGATGGTTTATCAGAACTTAGAATGCTTAGAGCAGCGAAGGTCATTGTTGTTTCTATTGTTTTTATTGGATCGAATAATTTTTCTTTAAACAGACGTAGAGAAAAATAATGATGAAAATCAGATAATTCATGGCGATTTAGAATGCTTGAAATAATGACAACCTTTGTGCTGTCTCTAACGTCTATATTATTTAACAATCGACTTTCAAATAGATGTCTAGCAGCCAGAATACGTCTATCTTGAGGTATTTTTTCGCATTCTAAAAAAACTCTATACATGTTGACTTTTGTTTCGTTTTTTACAGTTGAACTATTTGCTAATGCGAATGTATACTCATCAATAGTTTCTGATATAATAGGTAGTCGGTTTAACAGGTCTACAACTATGCGGGCTCTTGTTTCGTCATGTAGCCCTGGATAATCAAGTAGAATCTCTGGTGAATCAGCTAAATGTTCACTTATTAGAGAACTCATGGCGTCGGAAAAAGGCTCAGCTGTTGCCTCTTGAACGCAAGAGGCCCTAATTTCAGGAGTGGTTCCTTGTGGGTTGTCAAACTGAAGGGATGATGCGAATGCTGACCTTAAGAGAAGTAAAGATAAAAAAATTAACAAGTAATTTTTATTCATTATTTTTTCCTTCATTGAATGAATTCATTTTTTTGTTTATTGCCATTGTATATAATAAAATATATTTTTTTTCAAGTGTTTTTTTATCTGAAGTATAGAGATGCTCTTTTTATGGGCTGTTATTAAAAATGGGTGGGTAAATATTTTTCATAAGAGCCAAATATCTACATGCTTCACTGTAATGACGACAATATTCATGTCGATGTGTATCAATTTAGCTTATGCTGAAACCAGTCAAAATAATAGGAACGAACCTGTGTCAATCATTCAATAATTGACGTGTTTTTCCAGGTAGTGATAGTTCCTCAAAGTCACTTATAAGCTCAATTTTAGGCAAGGTTACGGATTACTTCCGCGGGTTGTTTTAAAGTGCGCTATTCACGTTTAATTTGCATCTTTCAGGAAATCCGTCAACTTTGCCGTTGACGGCCGCTTTGTTACATCCTTAGCAAAAATCGGATGCACCGATGGCCACACATCTTTGTTTTCAGCCGTATCGAGTTCGGCGCGATAGCGGCGCACGCATTCATAGGCTGCATCGGGATTGGCGTGGATATAGTTCACGGCCTTTTGTAAGGCACGCACCATTTTAGCCTTGATTTCAGTGGATACAGCCCCGCCGCACACAAGCACCATCGATGCGAACGATGGCACACCAAAATCTTTTAGCTCGTACACAAAAAACGGGCGCGTCATATGTTTTTTAATATCGTGCAGTTGGTACGTTCGGTATAGGTTAAATACCACATCAATTTTGCCAGCGATAAATCCTGTCACCAGGCAGTTTTTCGCCATGATAATGGTGACGTCGTCTTCGGTTAGGTTTAGGTTTTTGAGCACCTGATGCATCACGGCAAAGGTCAGACTGCCCGCGCCACTGCTGCCATGCGCGACGGTTTTCCCTAATAGTGCTTTGTCGGTCTTGTTCAATGGAGTTGCACTTAAGATCACTTCGAGCGTTTCAGGTATAATCACCGCGATTGTTTCAAGGGGCATTCCTTTAGCAGCCATAATCAACACTTGCGGTTCATGCGTGATCGCGAAATCAACACTGCCTTGTAGGGCTTGCCGACAACCTTCTTGGGATCCATTGGCTGGGTAGAATGTCACGTCGAGGTTTTCATCAGCAAAGTAGCCGTTTGTTTGCGCAATGATAAACGGTGCGTGATGCGGGTTGAGGAACCATTCGAGGGCGATTTTGACGGGGGTTTTTGTTTCACTTACATTTGTCGTCTTTGCACTTGCTTCTGTCATCCCCGCGAAGGCGGGGATCCAGACTATTAAGAATAGCAATATGAAGGTAAGCTTTGCGTATTTTCCTAGATTCCCGCCTTCGCGGGAATGACAAGAGAAAGTACGGGAATGACAAGAGGAAATGCGGGAAGGACAAGAGGAAATGCGGGAAGGACGAGAAGAAGTGCAGGAATAACAAAGAAGAGTCGGAATGTTATATTTCATCATCCCCCCCCTTTCCCAAAAGACACATTTCTTCTCCGCCCACTTAGAGCTAAGCATCAATATATGTGCATACATAATCAAAATAATGACACAGCAAAATAACAGTGGGATTTGCAATCGGCTATAACTGGTGAGGATTAGATAACCTAATCCATGGCTAGCCCCCAACCAATCGGCAGCAATTACCGCGACGGAACCTTGTAAACACGCCCAGCGAAGCCCGGTGAAAAAAGTAGGCAAAGCAGCGGGCAGTCGCAAGTACAGAAACGCACGAAATGGGGTAGCGTGGAACAACGATTCAAGTTCAACAAGTGCCGCGGGCGGACGTTTTAACCCTTCGATAAAGGCAAGGGTGATCGGGAAGAATCCGGTAAGTGTGACAATAATCATTTTTGGCAGCAGGCCAAAGCCAAACCATAGTAATAAAAACGGCATGAATAAAAAGCTGGGCATTGTTTGCATGACGACGAGGACGGGGCGCAGGAATCGTTCGAACCTGGGGCAAAAGGTATAGATGACACCGCATAAAAGGGCAAAGAATATGGCAAGAAAAATACCTGCGACGACTTCGACGCCGGTGTAAAGGGCATGCACACTAAGCATATTCGCATTGGTGCAAAAGGTTTGTGCGATTACTACGGGAGAGGGGAGCAAGTATTCGGGGATTGCGAAGTACATACATGAGAAATGCCATGCGAATATAAGGGCAATGATGTATGAAAAGCGTGTGTGAAGACGTTTGAGGATTAGCATGAGGAGGTTTCCTCACTTTTAACATCATCATCCATACATGTGTCATCCCCGGACTTGATCCGGGGATCTGGTTGCTCAATAGCTTGATGGGTTTTGCTTGTGATCTTTTTAGATCCCCGGGTCAAGCCCTGGGAAGACACGGAAGGAGGCAAGGATGACGAACGGCTATTAAATAAAAACAAATCATCAAAATCAATACGGCGGGGTACATCTGCCGTCGGCAGATTCACCTGCATCGGTGCAAGAACAGCCGGCCAGCCTTTAATCACATAGACACTTTGCGCCAGTCGCATGACGTCCAGCCAGTCATGCGTCACCAACAGAACTGCACTGTCGACAAGTAGATCCACCAGCATCGATTGCAAGTCGATACGCGTGTCATGATCGAGTGCTGAAAAAGGTTCATCCAGCAATATAATTGGTTTGTTTTGCAAAAATGTACGTAGCAAACACACGCGCTGCTGCATGCCGACTGATAGTGTATTGGGATAGCTGTGCGCGATGTGAGACAAACCAACACGATCTAAAAGCGCCAAGGCTTCAGCCGTTTGAGACGCTGAATTGGTTAGTTTTTGCGCTAAACAGAGGTTATCGATGACGTTAAGCCAGGGCAGTAAATTGGGCAACTGGGTCATGTACGAAACATCATTTGCGGTAAAGTTTTGCACAGATTGGCATGCATCAAGCCCGCACAATAGCCGCAGCAGCGTTGTTTTTCCGCAACCGCTTTCACCCACAAGGCAGGTGATTTGACCCTTTTGAAGTGTCAGCTGAAATGGGGTAAAAAATCCACGCGCATCATTTTTAAGCGCAATGGTATAGGTATCATTCATGTTTTCTCGCACGTTCCCTCCGTCGGTATGAGCCGAATCAGGTTCTAGGAGTTGAGCTTCCATTCCACTAATGACCGATTACTGCAACGATCTGCTGGCTTATCGGTGCTCATTTACTACAGTAAACTCCGCGCCTCTAACCATTGCTCGTTTAGCACTCAATCATTACTAAAACAAAATCTAGCTCTCTCAGCGCCAAGTGGCGCACCCCCCGTGGTTTAATAGTTCAAAATAGTCAGAGCATGTATCCTTTGTCAATAGACTTGCGGGAATTACCTAAGAACCCCAGTTCGGGATTAAAACGAAAATAAACAGCTTAGCTACCGTCATTGCGAGCTCCAAAGGAGCGTGGCAATCTAGAAAACAGCCTGGATCACCACGTCGTCTGCGACTCCTCCATCCTTCGCCTAAGGGCTTCGGCCTGGCAGGCAGTGATGACGGCGGGGCTGAATGTATAGAATTTAATCCCGAATTGGGGTTAAGAATATGACAAAAGGGAAGTAGTAAGTTGTTTTTTTATTGATTTTTCACATAATCATAGTGTATTTATTCAAAATAAATTAATTGTAAGTATCAAATAGAAAAATAATGCATGTTTTATCTAAAATTAAATATATTTCACTGTTTGTATTTTTATCAGCAATGATAACGGTGTCAGCTTTTTCTACCACACCAGAAGACATGAATTCGAAAGGACCATTTTCCCCCTCACTATTCTCTTTCGCAACAGCTGAACACCAAACAGAAGAACCTGTGTCAGCTTTTTCTACCACACCAGAAGAGATAAATTCAAAAGGACCATTTTCTCTCTTACTATTTTCTTTCGCAACAGCCGAAGACCAAACAGAAAAATACGAATTTACAGAAGAATTTGAGAGCGCAGAAGAATATGAATTCACAGATGAAGAATGCAGGCAATTTATAAAAGACAATCCTTACCTAGGAGGTATATTGCTTCCTTATACTTCAGATGATGAAACAGAAGCAGTAGAAGTAGCAGAAGCAGAAGAAGAGTCAGCATTTGAAGACGAAATACCCCAGTTGCCCGTAGGTGATCCTCCAACTTTAAAAAGAAAGAGAAACGTAACCTTTTCGGCGAAAGAACTCACTGCATGTGTCGATTCACCGACTATCTATACATTGCCTAAACAGAAACCATGGCCAGCACAAATAATATTTAAATCGAATCATACGAAAATTGAGTATGTTGTTAACTTCACACGATCATCAGAGGGAGAGGCAGGAAATTTTAGATTAACTGTAAAGCCCACAAAATCCACACCACAACAGGAACGTATCATCCCATTTCGATTGAACGAAGATAGCGTTTTGACAGTTAGTGATTGTTTAAGATGCCTAAAAAGGGGCGAAATATTCGGTGAAATTGACAAAAGGAGCTATAGCACTGAATTTATGATTATGGACACTACGTATGCATCGTTAAAAGCTATGAACATTAATGATAATAGATTAATAGAATATTTAGAAAATAATAGATCTAGAGTCGAATTTAAATTTACAGATTCAAAAGTGCTGCACCTTGGTTATGTACAGCAAGGTGGGGGGAAGGTTGTATCCCTATTTTCAAGAGACGGCCGTATTGATAAAGGAGGCACAAAAGAGATCGAATTCTGCCGACTTGGCTGTATTGTTTAGGATGGGTAGGCCCTATGGCCTCCTCCTTCGCCATCCGTCTTCGCTAAAGCTACGCCGAAACAAGAGTGGCTTCGGGCGGACAGGAAGCCAGAGGGAAACTTGCAGGGGATAGAATAAGAGAATTATAACCCCTCACCATAGACTATTCCGCCATCATCATAAATGGTAAGCATATAATCTTTTGGATCAGTTACACGACGAGTTTCAACGGTTGCTAATTGAACAGCTGGTGATTGATTATCACTCAACGTTTGCTCATTCAACCTTGTGGTAAGCCCAGCAACATCATTTTTATCTGTTTGAGTTCCATCCATCGCATAACAATTCACTGCAACGGTGCTCATTACTAATATCACTTTGATCACAATATTTCTCCATCT
>CAIOTO010000189.1 GCA_903861255.1 uncultured Alphaproteobacteria bacterium
CTGCTAAAAGATTAATAGCAATGGTTAGATTTTTCTTAAGTAGAGAGTCAACCGCTTCACATCTTAATTCAATTGCTTTTTTTAACAGCTCAATAGCTTTAGGTAGATTGCGTTCAATTCCGTCTGTCTTATTAATAAAAGGTATAGCTTGTCTTAAAAGAGATATAGCAGCTAAATTTTCTTGTGGACTGGAATAACCTAAATCATTAATTGGTTCATATCCTAAATGGATAGCTTCTTGTAATAAATCAGCAGCCTTAGATAAATTTATTTTAATTCCATTTGTGCCATTAATGTGGCTTATCGCATAAGCATTTAATGCTGTGACTAACTTTCTACCAGCAAGAGTGCAGCCTAAACTTAAGGATTCTTTTAATAATTCAATGGATTTCGGCACATTTATTTTTACTTCATTTAATTCATTTTTACCAGTTAATAAGATATAACCATAATCATTAAGTGTTTCAGCTAAATTTTCTTTGGCTACATCGCAACCTAATTCAGTGGCTTCTCTATATAAAGCGATACCTTTTAGTAATATTCCCTCGGCAATGTTTACGTCATCTCCAAGAATGGTAGAAAACAAGACTAGTTTTTCTTCAAAAATTTTCTTTGCAGTTTTACTTAATTTGCTAAGTTTTCTTAATGCTTCAATCTGATCGGCTTCTTTAATGAAAAAAGCTCCATCATTATTAAGCACATCAGGTAACGTTTTGCTAGCATCTTCATGGCCAAAAACACTTGCCATACGGAGCAATTGATGAACTTTGAATATGTTTTTATGGTCTTTTATTATGTGACGTAAGTACGATGCATAATCATACAATGTGGATGCTAATTTTACCTTAGATGGCTCTGACCCTAAGTCCATAGATTCTTTAAAAGCCTCAATCGCCATCAAATAGTCATTTTCTTGTTTGTTGTCTTTTTCCATTATATCTGAAGCATATTTATCAAGAATAATGGCTAAGTTTTCTTTAGATTCTTCATGTCCGTATACAAAAGCTTCTCTTGTCATGTTAATAACGAGTGGCACGTCAACTTCTTCGATATCTTGTCCATTAACAAGTGATGCTGAATAGTTGTTAAGAAAAAACGGCAAGCTTTTTAGAGCTTGTTCACCTCCTAAATTAGCTATTTCACGAAACAACTCTAGTGCCAGTATTCTATTAGAATTGCTTTTATAAAGCTCAAAAGCATAACGGTACATTTGATTTTGCATGCCCCTTTCGTACCAAAAATTATATGCTTCAATTGATTTGTCGCGAAAGCTTGATTCATATAACATTCGCAGCAAGCCTGTCGATACCAAGGATTTTTGTTTTTCAGTTAAGTGCTTTAATGTGAGTTTGATATTACGCGTTAAATTAAAGGACACTCCGCCTTTACCAAGAACATTGCTCCATCGATCAAGGCAGGCATCAAAATAATAATGAATATTAGCAATGTTATCTGATGTTATTCTTGCTTTAATGCATGTTGAATAAAAATCATCTATGGATATTGAATTTGCTCTGTTGGATTCACTTCTTAATTTAGTTTCAAGTTCTGGATACCGCTCTTTCTCCTCCTCCGTCAAATTAATCACATGCGCAAACGTATCTAGTCCAGAAATCTCCCATCCACGATACGTGCCACTAGACGCCATCAATTCATTATAAACCTTCTTCAAATCTATCTTCGGCGCATACAGGCTAAAAATATCACCCGCAAGACGAACCAGTGCTGGATTTTTCTGTAATATCGTTCGCGCTACCGCCTTAACGCGCCACATCCCTGGCTTTGTTTCACCATAGGCATCTTCTTCCATTGTGCTCAAAACACGTTTTATGAAATCTTCCGAAACAGGCGAGTCTTCTGCTACCCCAGCCCACATATCATAAAATGCATCATCCGCAATCGCCAATTTCGCCATCGAATCAATCATCATGATTGTTGCAATGTGGTGTTCGTGGTTATACATAAGATTTTGTGGGTAATTCACATTATACCGATTCATCATGCCATGTTTACCCAAACACGGCTGACCACAGAGCTTATGACGTGTTCGGATAATTGAATCAATCCAACGATGCAAAACTTCCCCTTGTGGCAATACATCCGTTTCGAGCGCATCACCAATAAATGGTTGTCCAACATATGTGCAAATCTCTGTTGTTAGTTCTTTAAACTTGGGGTAATCACGCCAATCGGTAAGGTCACGTTGATCTTCAAGGCATTGAATTCTTAAATCAGTCAATCCTGGTTCATGTGCTATACGCACAGCATTAAGCCACCCCGCAACTGTGGCTTTACTAAAACCATCAAAGCTATACAGATCTTTATATGCCGCAAGACGATTTAAAAGAGATACATCAATAGTCGTTGTGGGTAACGCTATTATCTGACCTACCACATCACGTGCAAGATTATCCAACCAATATAAAATTTGATAATGATCACGTAGAGCCGGATTGCTGACCATTACACGACCTTTATCATCGACTGTGTATGGGTTTTTGTGCGTCCGTTCAGTGATCATGGTATCAGGCGACAGGCGACCATCTGCATTAAGCGTTAAATCAGTCCAAGCAGCACCAAAAACAGCGATAGCGATGTCTCGCTTTTCATCCGGACTTGTAGGACGATTTGCATCGACTTTGCCTTCGTCGCTCAAAATGTCATTGTTTTCGTTCGTATATGTATTGATTGGTTTGTGATCTGCAAACAGATCACCGTTATATACTCTTCGTCGATCATCGTGATTGCGGGCAATCGTATCAACCAGAGTCGCACAGCAATATGATGTTAACGTAAACACCGAAATAATTAATTTTAAGCAAAATTTAATATTCATCACGACATTCTTCGAAAGAACAAGTTTATTTCATAACATAATAATGAATACAAAATAATTCAAGTAGAAAACATATGTAGAGAACATTGTTTTTGACAAATAAAATTACATTTTTTAGATTATCGAGGATTTGGTTAACGGGGATGCTTGTTATTCATAAAATTAATGAGACTTCTCGGAAAGCCTTCTCATATAAAAAATGACAAATTCTACTTCATTCGTTCTGCAATAATTGCCCGGCGTGCAAGTGTATCCGCTTTTTCATTCAATGGGTGACCGTCGTGCCCTTTAACCCATTCCCATGAAATTTTCTTTTTCTGCGCGCATGAATCAAGTTCTTCCCAAAGGTCTTTATTCTTCACAGGCTCATTTTTTGAATTCATCCAACCACGTTTTTTCCAGCCAATAATCCACAGAGTAATTCCATTTTTTACGTATTGGCTGTCGGTATATAACGTCGCAGAAAAGTCTGCAGGCAAGGCTTTGATTGCCTCAATAGCCGCTTGTAATTCCATACGATTGTTGGTTGTCGCTGGGTTTCCGCCAGCAAGTGTTGCTTCTTCTTTATCTTTAGAAAATACGGCGCCCCAGCCACCAGGGCCTGGATTTCCACTACAAGCACCATCAACATAAATATCAATATTTTTAGTAGGTAGAGATTCGAAGAATTGAGTTAAGCGCACGTCAGACATTATTTTAGATTTCCATGATTAATTATTTAAAAAGGGTGTCAGGTATATGTGCATTTTTGTTTGTACTGATTGTATCATGCACGAGCTCTACCGTAGTTATGTTACCTTGTGGATCTAAAACTTTCCACCGTAAAAGACGGCAATTATTATCAATTATGAAATTAAGTGTGAGGGTGCCCCCATTTTCATCATCGTTGTGTGCTAAAACAAGCTGCACGTCGTTACCAACCTGACGTGAATCTACCAACTTAACATCTTTTTCAAAATCCAGGTGCGGCTTTAAGATTAAGCCTGCAGGTGTCATTGAAACGGGGTAGGCGGCAAGAGCCCCATCGGTTAAGTCAACAAGAAGCACTTCTGATTTTTTGATAAGCAATTGCTGTTTGTAGTCCGATTGATAATCAACACGAAGCTTGGCGCTGTCACCTTCACCCTTTTTAAGATAAAGTTTTCCGTTTACGCGTGTGCCATCAGGATTTGTTTGTACTATGTCAGCAACAATCGCTTGAATTGAATTCCAATAAGTTGCGATTTTCTTTTTGTCGGCATCTTTTACTTTCTCGTATACAGTTTCAGGAACCATTACAAGTGCAGGTGTAGGTGCTGGTCTATCTGCATTGCAGGTTACGATCAGTAAGCACAAAAAAACACATTGTTTGAGGAGCAACATTTATGTCTTACTTCCGGCTAAAAATTGCAGAAATTTTTTGACCAATGCGCTTGATGAATCCAGCACGCTCCACGTCTGTTTCTGCAATGAGATCAAAAATAATGGGCTCTTTAAATGCCTGGCAAGTGACCGTTATTTTGCCGAGTGTCATGCCGCTTGTGACGGGCGCCTCAATTGATTCTGTGAGTTCTATTTTTGTTTTGAGTTCATTCTCAAAAGCTTTTGGAACTGTGATAACAAAGGCATTGCGTGCAACAGCGTTTACGTGGTCAGCTGTTCCATATGTGACTGGAATTTTACCAAACGCTTGTTGAGCCGTTGCAATTGTCTTATTCGTAAATGTGCGGAGCCCCCAGGTAATCAGCTTTGTCGCCTCGTCGGCGCGGGCTTGCATGCTTTTCAGGCCATTGATTACTAAGATAACGCGACGACCATCCTGTGTGCAGGAGGCGACTATACCATACCCCGCAATTTTGCTACTTCCAGTTTTAATGCCGTCGCATCCTATGTTCTTGTAAAGCAATGGATTTCTGTTTCCTTGCTTGATATTACCATACGTGAAATCGACTTCCTTATAGAGTGGATAATAGTCTGGTTGGTCTTTGATTGCGTGCGTTGAAATAATAGCCAGATCTTTTGCTGTTGTTTGGTGCTCAGGTAAGGGAAGGCCACTTGCGTTTAGAAAATTTGTTTTTTTAGCACCCATTTCATGAGCACGGCGTGTCATTTCAGCAGCAAATGCGCCTTCGCTACCAGAAATATTTTCAGCAAGCGTAACACTTGCATCATTTCCTGATTGAATGATAAGGCCTTTGAGCAGATCTTCAACTTTGACTTGATCATTAATGTTTAAAAACATCGACGAACCCTCAAGTTTCCAACCATTTTTACTGACTGTAAAAACCGAATCTTTTTTAATAACACCTGTTTTGATTTTATCAATTACAAGATAAGCCGTCATAATTTTTGTCATAGAGGAGGGATGTATGGGGGCTTCTGCGTTTTTTTCAAGTAAAACTGACCCAGTCTCGTAATCGATTAAATAAGCTTCACGGGCGATCACATCAACATCAAGCGGCAATCCAGCAAAAGGGGTTGTGGCTGGAACGGTTGATTCATACGGGTTAGTTGTTTCTTTCTTACTTTTAACTTCTTTAGTCTCAGCATTTTTTTTTGAAGGTGCAGCATCGCATAAAGATAATGACAGCAAAAAACTTAATAAAGCAGACGTAAAGTAACCTTTTAGAAACATTTAGTTGGTATCCTTTTTAGTATGATGATGAGAAGCATGTATATATTTAAAAAACACTCATCACCAATGAAAGTCAAGGGAAAGATTTATTTCTTTTGAGTGCATACAACGCAAAAAATTGTACACGTGCGCATTAAAAAATTCACGAAAACCAACTGGTTTAAGGAGATACGAATGACAAAATTTCAAAGCATTAAGCCTATACATATTTTGTTTTTAGGTTTGGCAATAAGTGTGGGGCCCGGGCTGGGTGGGTTTTTTATAGGAAAAGCCATTGATCGTTTTAAAGCAAGCGATAAGTCTGTGACGGTTAAGGGGTTGTCAGAGCGTATTGTTGATTCAAACGAAAGTCATGTTTCAATTAAAATACAAGAAAAAACGGATGATATAGCGCTAACAGCCAAGAAAGTACAAGAAGAAGTGTTAAGTGTTAAAAAGATGCTTGTTGCTGCTGGCTTTAAAATGGAAGACATAAAAGACAATGTTGATATAAAAGAAGAAAGGCTTCCTTACTCTGAGAGTGAAAAAGCATTTTATAAAAAGTATCAATACCAGCTGGAATTATCAATCAACCAGTATGATAAAGCTGCAATTGAAAAATTTCAAAAGGATCTATTGAACGTTAAAACAGCTGGCAAAATGCTAAACGTTAAAGCAAAGCAGATGCACACATTTACAAAAATTGAAGAAATCCGCGCACCTATGCTTGCGGAAGCGACAAAAAGTGCACGTGCCATGGCTGACCAATTTGCAAAAGATTCAGGTACACGCGTGGGGGGGATTTTAAAAGCATCACAAGGTACATTTACAGTAACTGGGGAAAAGGACAAGTCAGCATCGGAGCATTATAGTCACGATACGCCTGAAAGTTTTAAAAA
>CAIOTO010000190.1 GCA_903861255.1 uncultured Alphaproteobacteria bacterium
ATGCCCGGTTTAGATTGGAATCACTGCTCGGTTTGGATTGGAATCGCTGCCCGGTTTGGATTGGAATCGCTGCCCGGTTTGGATTGGAATCACTGCTCGGTTTGGATTGGAATCGCTGCCCGGTTTGGATTGGAATATGCAAGCTATTCAAATTCACAAGAAAGCGAAGAAGAAGCATTAGAGATACGAGGAGATACAGGATATTCTTTACGTAATGTAAAACGAGTACATTGGGGCACAGCGACACACGAAATTCCGGAAGTAAAATCTGCGTTCATTTCTGCTGATGAAAATTCCGAATGTGAAGATGATAAGCAAATAACAAAGAAGCCTAAGGTTATCAAGGAAAATAAACTAAAGGTGCCTCAAAAAAAAGCCAAAAGAAGCCGTAGTGGGAGAAAAATTAAAACCCCAAACCGTCTTGCAGACATGAGAATGGTTGGGACAGTATACAAATAAAGTAGTATACAATCCCATCTTTAATATGATTTGAGTGCCACGCCCTGTAGCCACCATCGTCATGGCTGCCTGTCTCGGCGAAGCCTTGGCGAAGACGGAAGCCCTCGTAGAGGGTGTGGCCATCCAGAAATACATGGATCACCACGTCGTCTTCGACTCCTCGTGATGACGAAGTCGAGGCCTTTTGACAGTATGCTGCGATAATTACATCTCAGCCATAATAATATGCACATCCACCACTGGTTTTTTCACCAAATAACGATGTACGGCTTTGCGAATAACTGCCTTCAATGTCTCAAGGCGATCATCGTTTGATTTATAACCGCGCTCTAGGGTTTCGCGCAGCGACAAATAAATCTCACGCGAAAGCGCCTCTGTTTCAGCATCGGAATCGCACAGACCCTTAAAGGTTAGCTGCGGCGCTTGCAAAATTTGCCCAACATTATCAATAACCACGGTCGCTACAACCAAGCCTTCTGTTGATAACTTTTGACGATCGCGCAGCACAACACTTTTCATATCGATCATGCGGTTGCCATCATATACCCAACGCCCTGTTGGTATTAAATCAATCTCGCATGTGTCATCTTTTTTAAGTCTGATGAGCGATCCATTTTCAGGCACAACAGCTGTCTCGACGCCGTATTCAAGAGCAAAACGAGCATGTTCATCTAAGTGACGCGCTTCACCATGCACAGGAATCAACACATCTGGCCGCACCCATTCGTACATCTGGCGCAGCTCATCCCGCGCAGGATGCCCTGACACGTGAATATCTTCTTCAGACGATGTAATAATGCGAACACCATTGTGAATCAAACGATTTTGCAGTGCTGAAATATTTTTCTCATTCCCAGGAATCATTCTCGATGAGAACAAAACAACATCATTTTCGGCAAACTTAACAACTGGATGCTGATCACCCGCAATACGCGCCAACGCTGCACGCGCTTCACCTTGCGACCCCGTCGCAATAAAGCACACCTTGTGATCAGGTAATCGCATCGCATCAGTGTCTGATATAAACGGCGCAAGATCTTTTAAATAGCCTGTATCCTTTGCAGCAGCCACCATTCGGTGCAACGATCGTCCAACCAAGGCAACTTGTCTGCCATGTGCCGCAGCAACTTTAGCAACCGTTTCAAGACGTGCTACGTTTGACGCAAAACACGCGACCGTAACGCGATTTTCTGGCAAGGTTCCCATCAGTTTTAATAATTCGTCACGAACATCTTTTTCGGATCCAGCCACACCATGATTAAACACGTTGGTGGAATCACAAATAAGAGCAAGTACGCCTTCGTCGCCAATTTCTTTAAGGCGCGTTACATCCGTTGCTTCGCCAATCATAGGATCTGGATCAATCTTCCAGTCGCCCGAGTGCAACACAACACCATGTGGAGTTTCAATCTTAAGCGCATTTGGTTCTAAAATTGAGTGCGTCAACGTTACATATTCAATGTCAAAGCCACCTACTTTAAACGCGCCAGACAATGGAATTTCGATCAATTCAACTTCATGCTTCCAAGGTTTATCGGCGATCTTTTGGCGTACAATTCGCATGGTAAAAGGTGTTGCGTAAATCGGGCAGCGCAAATAGGGCCACAAATACGGCACGGCGCCAACGTGGTCTTCGTGTGCATGTGTCAGCACAAGGCCAGCAATATGATCTTTATGTTGGATCAAAAAACTTGGGTCAGGCGTAATCACATCAACGCCAAGTCGATCATGAAACGTAATACCAAGATCAACGATAAGCCATTGGTTATTATATCCGAACAAATTAAGGTTCATACCAATTTCATTGGAACCACCAAGAGGCAGGAACCAGAAATCATTTTTTGTTGGAATTAGTTTTGGAAGTGTATCAGTCACTGTTTTTCCTTAAGTATTATTTTGCTTTCTCATGACTACTTGTCATTCCCGTGAAGACGGGAATCCAGATTGCTTCTACTGTGTCTTCCCCGGGCTTGACGCGGGGATCTAGATTACCGGATCAAGCCCGGTAATGACAAGAAAAGAGAAAATTACCCGCCTCCGTGGAGATAACAAATTTATCGCGCATTTTGCTGTTGAAACGTCTCGTAGAGGGCAATCGCCGCCGCATTCGACACGTTCAACGTTGAAAAAGTTGACGCTGATTGTAGTTTAACATAAAAATCACAATTCTCCGACGTTAATCGCCTAAGACCGTCGCCCTCTGCGCCAAGAACAAGCGCAATCTTACCTTTAAGGTCAACTTGACTTAATGTTTGCGTCGCTTCCTCGGCAAAGGCAACGCACCAAAAACCAGCCTCTTTAATGTCTTTCAAAGCATGCGCCAAGTTTTTCACGAAACATAAGGGAACATGTTCCAATGCACCAGATGCTGATTTTGCAAGCGTCGGTGTTTCTTTGGGTGCATGACGATCGGTCAGAATCAACGCTTTTGCGCCAAATACGGCCGAAGTACGCAAAATCGCACCGATGTTGTGTGGATCACTCACCTGATCAAGAATCACCAAGATCTGATTGGGTGCGTCACTGTGCAGCACATCTGACAAATCAAGGGGCTCCAGGTTTTTCACTTGCAACACAATCCCCTGGTGCACGGCCTCTTTCGGCAACATCGTCGCTAGTTTTTCTTTTGATGTTAGCTCTACATTTTTGCGCGCACCACCGTTCGCCATTGGTGGCAATCGATCGAGCAGTTTTTTGTCGGTTATATATATCTTTTCAACAACCCGTTCAGGGTTTTTAAGTGCAGCAATGCAAGAATGTAGTCCGTATAAATACATGTGTTTTTACTTTATCATTTTATAGAATTTTCTAGAGCCGATCGTGCCATGTCCAAGCCTGTGTTGCAAGCAATTATGAGCAGATCAGCTATTAATCACCAACGATAAAATTCGATCAACATGATCATTAATAATAGTGCGCACAGTTCCAGACTGATAACCATCACCTTGCGGGCGTTTAGCCAGCCCTAATTTCACAGAACCACCTGCAGCACTCACTTCTATGCCTGTATGAGACCCTCGTGTTGTAGACACACCGGTTAATTCAATGCCTGCCCGTGCAAAAGACCGTCTCATGCTGTCTAAAATACCAGAAACTTCTGATGAGTCGAAATGCCTACGATCTATTGTTTTTGCTATAAAGGACGTTCTTATCTTTTCTATTATTTTTTCTTTTTTAAGTCTTGTCTTTTCTTCCTCAGAAAGATCAGCCAGTCTAGCTGTTTTTTGTTCCTCTTTTAATTGTTTTTTTGCAGCATCTCTTGCCCTTTTGCATTCTGTTCTCCAATTCTTTTTTTTCTCAGGCCTTTTATAAGCTGTATAAAGTTGGGTTGCTTTAGTATCAATTTCAGCAATGATTTCTGGGGCACCATCTTCAATTTCTTTTTCGATCTGTTTTTCAATATCATGTTCAACATCAACCATAGCCGCTTCACTTTTTTCTTCATACTCTGCGTCAGCAAGGGTATTTTCAATACGAAGAATCGCTCTGTTTAAAGGTTCGCTTGCCCCATCTATTTCTCTCAATTCATAAAGATAAGGCAGCAAAAATCTAGCTTCATTATATGCAGGTTGCTCTGATGTTCTTGTGAATTGCTGCGACATAAAAACCAACTCTTCTCGCTTTACTCTTTCAACACCACCTGCCAACGTTATTAATGCTTCTAAATAGGGTGATTGATGCAATACTTCTTCTGCAAGCGAGGGCAATGCCGATGCAAATGAATGCTGTCCTATTGTTGGATTAAGACCATAATCAAAAGCCTCAAAAAGGCCCATCCTATTTAGAAGAACAATCCCCTTATCTTGCAACAAAGCTCCATCCTTTTTTAGAATATACCCAGAATCTGCCGTAGAAACATCATAGCCAGAATGTAAGTCAAGAATGTTCAGCTTTTCTGTTTGCGCATGTATTTGGGTAAACTGATATGCTTTAAAGTCAGAAGCTTCTGGTAAATGTCGAACAGTATCATATACAGCTCTCTTGGTTGCAGATGTAGAACCAAAATACATTCTATACAACAACAAGCCGTTTACATTTTCTCGATAATAAAAAATGTAGGGTTTAGGCAAATCCATCGGCCAAAAACGTGCATTTATAATGAGTTGCCCTTGGCATTCATCGCTTCCAGGTGTTAAAAAACCATCTTCAATTGGGTTTGTATAATTAAATATAGAGAATAAAAGTAAGTTATCGACAATTTGCATAGCAATTAATGGTTTTCTATGGTCAATATACTTTTGATCTGCTGGAATGTCGTACATTCGTAATGCATCTTCATAAAAAGAAACACTTTCTGCTGGGCACCATTGCGAATATTCTTGATTTCGACTTTTTTCATTACTTAATGCTTTGATAAGAAAATATGATCCTAATAAATCTATATTCATAAGCGTTGCTTTTCTTAGGGCAGATTTACTATTGTCACATTTCCATGCTTTCGATATTTTACCTATTTCTACAGAATCTTCTGTGCTAAGCGCCAAATATAATAATTTAAAATTTTCTTGTACATCAATCATGTCTCGAATTATTTGTCTTTTTTTAAACCATGGATACATTCTTTCTTGACCTACTGCAGGTGGACACACCATATTTACCCTTTGGAAAATAGAGCTTATTGCTTCAACATTGCCATAAGTTGGATCCAACCAAATACTAGTGCATTCTGAGATCG
>CAIOTO010000191.1 GCA_903861255.1 uncultured Alphaproteobacteria bacterium
CTGCATTAATCATTACAAAATCACTATATATTTAATTTTATATTTATCAGATTAACATAATTGACTCCACCTAGCCAACTCTTAGGTTAGCGCTTATGGGGCTGTGCCCGTTGGTACACCTGAATAATCTGCATTCTTTGCAATAGCAGAATTAAATGTGCCTGCAAATAGCTTGATCTTGCTTTGAGATGCATTGCTGTTAAATGAAACATACTTCACAACGTTTCCATCTGAAATATAAAGTCCAGTTGCTGCGCTTGTGTCAAATGCTAATCCTTTTGGATCAGATAAACACCCAGTTAAAGGTGATCCGCTGTCCTGAAAGCCACTTGAATTGCCAACAACCCCTACAACAACAGCAGCCTTATCAAGGTCGCCGTTTGATTTGAAAGTAAGTTTTTGAATAACCTTATTGCCATTGTCGGTTACAAATAAATTATTCATGCCATTAAACCTTAAGCCCATTGGATTCCTAAATTTAGTTCCTGTTACTGCCGGGACGCCAGGGATACCTAATGTTCCGGCAACTACGGAAAGCGTATAAGCGCCATTGGTTTTAGGTGTTAATTTCCAAATCACATGTGATTCTTTGTCCGCAATAAATATATTCTGACGTGCATCAACTGCAATGGCGCCAATTGCACGTACTTTCCCGCCACCAAAACCTGCACTGTATTTTACAGCTGGATCATATATTACACCTGCAGCAGCGGCTGCTTCGTTCGTTGCAATCACGGTTTGTATGTATGTTCGGGTTTGTGCATTATAGACTAACTTATAAATACGATTGTTTTGGTCAGCCGTGTAAATGGTATATACAGCATTAGCTGCAGCAGGTGTAAGTGAATTTGGCACAACAGCAACCGCCATTGCACATGCAACGACGTTCGGACCGCTGCCTGTAATAAGGGCATTTGTTCCCAGCGCCTTATTATACATGCGAACACCTTCATTGCTTCCAACATAAACGTTGCCTAAACGATCAATGTCCATTGCGTTAGGGTACGCAACTTTAGCCAAGGTTTGCATTGTGTACGTCGGTTGTGCTGCAAAAGCTGAACTTGTGTCGTAAACACATATCACGGTCAGAAGAAATATCCCCTTTAATAAGGTTTTTATCGGATTAATCTTCATAATCAATATCCTTCAGTGTTGGATCTGTTTTTTTAGTCCAGCTTTGTCTCATTATAGACTTTATCATATAAAATAAAAATTTATCACTATTTTTAATAAAATGAACTATCTGATTAATTAAGGTAAAAACCACGACTACCGTTGCAACGACTGCTTCATCGCATAGTGTCGCTTACGATCACTCGACGACGCAATACCCAAAATCGTACGATATTTCGCAATCGTACGCCGCGCAACCGTCAACCCCTTAGATTGCAAAATCCCAACCAGATCTTCGTCCGACAAAGGACTGGCTTTAGACTCTTCCTGGATGATTTGCTTCAGCGCGCTTTGAATTTCGTTCGATGATGTGTTTGTACTATTGTCCTTTGCACCGACAGAGCTTACAAATAAACTTTTCAGTTCAAACATCCCGCGCGGGGTCTGGATATACTTAGATGTCGTAATACGGCTCACCGTACTTTCATGCACCCCAGCGGCATCCGCAATTTCTTTAAGTGTCATTGGTTTCAACGCATTATGTGATGATGCAAAAAAGTCCTGCTGCCAATGCACAATTTCGGATGATACCTGCAGCAACGTCACCGCACGTTTTTGAAGTGATTGAATCAACCAATTAGCTGCTGCGAATTTTTCCTTAAGATACGTTAGCTCCTCGGCGCGATTCACTTTACCTTTGATATCATTATAATACTGACTGTTCACAAGCACGCGCGGCTGATTGTGAAAATTAAGCATGACCGCTAATGTGCCATCTGGCTGGGCTGCGACGCGAACATCATGTGTAATACTGGCAACGGCATCATTTTGCACAAAGGCATGTGCCGGTCTAAATTGCAAATGCCGTAGCTGCCCTAAGAATTCTTTAAATTCATTAAGATTGATCTGCGCCGTTTTAGCAACCTCCACAATATCATGACGCTCTAACTGTTGAAACGCATGCAGCATCACATCAAGCTGACCGACATCAACGCTGTTTTTTTCTATCAATTGTATTTTAAGTGATTCAGGCACAGAGCGCGCAAAAATCCCCGGGGGATCAAAGGTCTGTAAAACACTAAGAACATATTCAACCTGACCGTCTGTCACGCCCAGCATTTCGGCAACATCAACCCATTCACTATCAAGCAGGCCATCTTCATCAAGGTGTAACATCAATTCAAAAGCAATCAGCTGATCAACATCATCTGGTAATGCCATGTGAATTTGTTCGATCAAATATTCACCCAGTGTCTTATGTGATTTCCACAATGGTGCTTGATTTGCATCATCCGAGGAAGCACCGCTTCGTTCCTCAAAAACGTCAGATCCATCATTGTCAGAATCATTGCCATCATCAGGCGCATCAAAAGAATCATCCTGCTCTTGCAAAAGAAGAGGGTTTTCCAGCAGTTGCTGATCCACATACGCATTCAATTCAGCCGTTGATAGTTGCAACAGGGCAATCGCCTGCTGC
Organism: uncultured Alphaproteobacteria bacterium; assembly: GCA_903861255.1. Classification (GTDB taxonomy): domain Bacteria; phylum Pseudomonadota; class Alphaproteobacteria; order Paracaedibacterales; family CAIOTO01; genus CAIOTO01. The sequence goes on from CAIOTO010000191.1 coordinate 2,591, forward strand.
AAGCGTGGCGTCATCGATAGTTCGGTGGTCTGGCGAACCGATATATTTTGTTCATGTCTCATCATACGTTTAGTATAAGGAGGCAATCCTTTATTTTAAGTAAACGAGAAGAGGATTTTTACGTGTTTTTTTTGAGGTTTGTTTTTTAAATTTTCTTGATAAAGTGATGTAAAAGTGATACTATTTTCTTAGGTTAAATCAACAAGGGAGCATTATCATGGCAACAAAGAATCCACGAATCAATGTTACATTCGACGAAACAATAGCTGGCGTGCTATCCCAATTAGCTTTGCAAGAACACAAATCTGTTTCATGTATGGTCAGGGAATTAGCACTTGAAGCACTCGAAATGCGTGAAGATCTATATTTATCTCGCGTAGCTGAAAAGAGTGATGTTGTCGGAGGAAAAATGCATAGTCATGAAGACGTATGGAAGTAACGTACAAAATTCACTATACGGATGAGGTTGCACGAAAACACATTCCTGACCTCCCAGCTACGGCAAAAATAATGATCAAATGCGCCATTGAAGAACGTTTAACCGTTGATCCTATTGGATTTGGCAAGCCACTACGCTATAGCCTCAAAGGACACAGACGGCTTAGGGTCAGTGATTATCGTGTTGTCTATCGTATTGAACCTGAAACAAGAACGGTGGCTATCGTGGCAATTAAGCACCGCAAAGATGTTTATGAAGATGCGTGATTAAGTGTTTTGTGCAATTTCCGATTTTAATTCGGTAACTGTGCAAATAATACCGGATGTTTATTGCTGTTTCAATAGAATCTCTTCAAACACGAATCAAACGTAAACACAATGCGCTTTGGTTGATGGGCATCATAATCAACATCTTTGATTTCTTCTACGTAATGACCACTTGTGTAAGCCGAAATGATTTTTTGCCAAAAAGCGTGCGCTGGCTTATTTTCTGGAATAACAGAAACTTCCCAAATTCCCTGATGCATATCCCATATTTGGTGAGCAACCTCTCGCCCAACCCCTTTGCTTTGAAATTTAGCGAGGATAAAAAATTCACCCATACACCAGTTCGTCTCAAATGATTTTCCTGATTGATGAAGCAACACAAAACCAGCTATTTCACCGTCAACTTTTACGAGATAAGCATGTCTATCAGGGTCCGTTATATAATGCTTGAAATCAGAACTCGCATATAAACCATCCGCAGAGATAGTCCATTCCTGCGAGATAAACCCACATACCCGAGACGCATCATATACATAAAATCGCGCCATGTTTTGGATAAGCAGATAATCACTAATTGTAGCAGCAATGATTTCAATCACTCGTGTGTTTACCATGTAATCACCAAATTTGGCAAATCACTCTCGGAAAATATAGAATAGGTTTGCAGTTCAGCAAGCTTGCCATCTTTTCTTGGCCAGCCACCTTTTTGAACATATTCAAGTTTGAATCCCAATTTTAATGGGATTCTCGTCGAGGGGATATTTTCAGCATCACAAAAAATTTCAAGCTTTTTGGCGCTTAGCACCTTAAATGCAAGCAAAGCCATCGCATGACAACTTTCCGTTGCATAACCCTTTGATCGCTCACGTTTGCGAATAAAATATGAAATACCAAACTGAGGTATCAACCAATTTGCTTGAAAGGATGGGATCGCACATCGTCCAACAATTTCGTTTGTTTTCTTATCAAGAATAAGATAGCGAATGAAATCTCTTAATATAAACTCAGCATGATGTTTACGGCAATCTTCTTCAACTGCTTCAACGCTCGGCATTTTTGCAGGCCAATTAAGCCATTGCACATAGTCTTCATAGCCATCGCTAATGGCGTGGTGCAATTGCTCGCCAAATCCTGCTTTTGGCATTTGCAAGATTAAGCGCGGTGTTTCAATGATTTCTGGCAGATTTATTAATATACGATTCATAAGGTGCTTGCGGCTTTATCATAAAATTGAGCTTACAATCTTTTTATATATGACATTAAGCCCTCTTTAAAGACTAAACCGTTCACCCAAATAAACGCGGCGGACATTCTCGTTATTAATAATCTCTTCCGGCGTACCTTCGCACAGCACTTGGCCGCCTGCTATAATATAGGCGCGGTCAACGATATCAAGTGTCTCGCGTACGTTGTGATCCGTAATAAGAATGCCAATCCCAAGTGATTTTAAATGCAAAATAACTTCGCGAATTTCACCAACAGCAATCGGATCAATACCAGCCAACGGCTCATCCAACAACAAAAAATGCGGGCGCGTTGCAAGTGCCCGGGCAATTTCCACGCGGCGGCGTTCACCACCAGACAAAGCAATCGCAGGTGATCCGCGCAAATGGCTAATCGAAAATTCATCCAACAATAAGTTCAAAAATGTCTGCCGTTTGTCGTAATCTTTTTCGTACAGTTCAAGCGCAGCTAAGATATTGTCTTCAACAGTCATGCCGCGAAAAATAGAAGCATCTTGTGGCAAATAACCAATACCACTGCGCGCCCTAAAATAAAGCGGTGTGTGTGTAATATCATCACCATTCAAGTGAATTGTTCCAAGATCAGGCTTTACGAGGCCCGTTAAAATAGAAAAACACGTTGTCTTGCCCGCACCGTTAGGGCCCAATAAGCCAACAGCTTCACCCTCGGTCAGGCGCAAATCAACCCCTTGCAGAATGGGTCGTTTGCCGTATGTTTTGCTGATTTTCTTAGCGACAAGTGTTGATGGCGTTGTTGATTGGCTAGCAGTGGCTGACATTTATAAATTCCTATGCGCCTACAGCAGCTGGCTCTGGCATTGATTCAACCTGACTCTTTGTTGAATAAAGGGTTGCCTCAACTTGCTGCTTAGTCGATTGGTTTGTTGAAATTTCATATTGATCTTTCTCAAGATCGAACGATCCTTTATCACCTTTTACGTGATTTCTGCCCGAAATGATAGTCACATTCCCTGTGCAATCAATCTTTTTTCCTTGGCTTTTACAATAATCCGCCGTCATTGTACGGTTTGGAAATGTCACTTGAACGCTATCTTTAGCTTCCAGCCATTCAACATCTTGGCCTAAGCTATTTGACACGCTGTCTTGGCTTGCTTTTTCTTTAACATCAACGTTTCCAGTGGATGCATCCTGATTTGCAGAGGGAGTATGCTGGCTTATTTTTGCGCGGATTGTTTTTGCCTGCAGTTTTTTCAATGTTTGGTTAGAACCCCAATCAGCTGTTGCGAAACCAGCGCCACCTTCTGCTGTTGCAATACTTTCCTTGGAATCATGGCGCATTGTTTCACCACGAATAACCATGTCGCCTTCTGCGATAGCTGCAGTAATTGAAATACTCATTAAAAATAGAATGGAGCTTTTATATATGTTCATAACCCCTCAAGCGGACTTGGAACCAGCTTAAGGCTGGCTCCTAACTAATGTGCACGAATCGTCAGCTCTGGATTCCCTAAAAATACGATTTGATTTTCCCCTTCCATACGAAAGCCTTTGGCTTTTATATGTGCACGATCACTTGTGCCTTCGATAGGAGCGTTATTTTCAGCTGAACCATTCGCCATATTAATGTTTGCCTCTGTGGTGTGTAATGTCAAGCCATTAGCGTGCTTAAGTTGCACATTTCCATTAAGTTCCATTGTTTTTGATGTTTTATCAAAGGTGCCTTGGTTTGCTTCGATGTTAAGCGTCTCGCCTTTTTTAAGATCCACTGCCGCTTTCAATTGATCAAACTTCACTTCTTTGTCAGAAATTTCTGTGCCGCGTTCGGATTGAATCTGAAACGGCTGACCTTTTTGGTTATGTCCACCGTACTTTAGATTTGATGCATAATTCGATTTACGCAATGAAAAGGCACCGGAAATCAGATTCGCCCGCAGACCAACGCCAAAAAAAACAAGCAAAAGAACTGAAAAACCACAAAAGGGAAGGATATATTTAAGGTTACGCTTAATCTTCAATCGATTTTTCATCAGAGGCTGATACATTCGTTTTTGCACTAAAATCATATTAAATCGCTAACTCTTAAGAAACGGTTAAAGCAGTGGTGAAAAGTCCTGCACGAGCCTTTGGGCAATCAAGCGCATATTTATTTTCTACAGTATAAGTATTACTAATGTCAAGTTAATGTAGATTCATTTGTGATCGCATAGGTTTTTTTATCAATTTTGAAAGAACCCACAGTGTTTCATTGCGATTTGCAATAATGCTTGTTGCTATAGACATCTTGAAAACTGAGGTTTGAGATTTTTGTAAAAAATGTGCTAAACATGCAGGAAGAGCCAGCTAAGCTAAGGAAAAGAAATGTCCCGCTATTTATATGACACCAACCACACAAGGCTTCATTTAGTGAAATCTGTCCCAGGGGCAAAAGTAATTAACTGGCTATTTTTACCCGGAGGGCCAGGTGTTGATTCCAGTTCTTTAGCAGATCTAGTTAAACAAATGCGCCTACCTGGCAACTACTGGCTTGTTGATTTCATATTTAATGGTACGAATGAAAAATATCCCCGAACATCAGATGATGTTTATCAGCAATGGCCCCAGTATTTAGAGTCTGTGGTTGATCAATTTGAAAATCCCATCCTTGTTGGGCATTCCTTTGGGGGATATCTACCATTTTTCTGTCCTAATTTAGAGCAATCGTTAAAAGGTTTGATCATTTTAAATTCTATTCCTACGCTGAAATCTGATTTGTTTGCAAAAGCTGCAGAAAGGCATAATCTACCATCTCTCGCACAAGAGAAGGATCAGTTTATTAAAGAGCCCAATCTTGTGAATATGAAAGCATTGTATTTAAAGGAAGCTGATTATTTTTTCACCCAACCAAATCGCGCCAAAGGTATAGAGACAATAGTGAATAAATTGGAATTTTGCTTACATACAGAACATTGGTGGTATGCCGGCGGTTATGAATTTTACTTAAACATAAAATGGATCCCAGAGCAAACACCAACACTAATTATTGGCGGCAGTGATGATTTCATTACACCTTTTGGCGTTTTTGAACAAGATCAACGTTTTTATCGTAAAAACATCCAAATGACTAACATTCCAAATGCCGGGCATTTTCCATGGGTGGAGCAACCAGATTTAATTAACCAAGCTATGGAGTCATTTGTTGAATCATATAATCTGATGTGAGCATATTCTGAAACATATTATTTTCTAATTGCATTTATTGAATTCAAACCCTATATATAGGTTGTTAAAATTATTTTGATTAATCAAGGTCAATCATGAAATATAAAATAATGAGCCATGTGCTTTTTTCTGTGTTTGCGCTTGGTTTTACCGCAGCCTCTGCAATGGAGCCCTTTTCAAGCCATTTAGCTGTTCCCGTAAGCAATTTTATCAAGGAACAGATTTACGACCATCGACTAACGCCGCATGATGTTGTTGACATAGAAACTGTTTCAACTGAAATGAATTGCCAACCAATTATTGCCGAGATTAACAAGAGTGACTGCAAGATTGACATTACTTTACGCTGGATTTCAAATAGGTGGAGTCTTAGTTTGCCACCAGAGCCAAGAATGACTGAATTTGGATTAGAAGCGAATGTTGAAATGACTCAATATATGGCCAGAGAAATAGAGACCAGAACATATACGCTTGAACAAAAAGATAAAGAATGGGCAGATGCATGCAGAGATTTTGACAAGATGTTTCGTGAGTATCATATGTGTTATATGGCAGATTTTGAGTGTCAAGACAAAGCAATTCAGGACATGATTATTAATTATTTTCAAACCACTGGAAATACAACAGATGATATAGCTATGGCACGAGACTTATTTGAAATGGATGATGCAACTATTGCAGCAGCAAAAGCCCATGCCTCATTAATGGAAGAACTTTTAAAATAAGTAACTTTCTGGATTCCCGCCTGCGCGAGAATAACGCAACATTAAATAAAACACATATTCCCTCTACCCACACACCTGCAGCAACGCCGCCTTTTGATTCGGCGTCACATCAAACGCACCACTCAACGTCACCTTAATCGTACCAATACCCGCAACCGGCACTAAGAAATGTAGCACAGTTCGACCTTTTTTAAGGCCTTGCACAATCTCACCAAGATACGCGACATTCGCCCGTTTGGGGTCGATGGAAAGCTCCAACGAATCAACTTTAGCCTTATTATCCAGTGGCTCCAGCCCGTTTCCAGTCAGCCTAAAACTTTCATCGCCATCAGCTTTTAAATTCCCAGTTACATACACGGCTTGCCCCGGAATCAACTTATCCCTTACGGATGCAAACGCCTCTGAAAAGAACGCAACTTCAAACACACCCGTTAAATCGGTCAGCGACACAAACGCAAAACGATCACCTTTTTTGGATGTACGTTCTTGCTTTGTCAAAATAATTCCCGCAAGCGACACGGTTTGATTACTGCTCGTTGCACGTTCCAACAGATCGCACGATTTCACCACACCCAATCGATCAAGCACGTCTTTATACATATCCAAAGGATGCGCACTTAAGTAAAACCCAATCGCATCAAATGTGTTTTTCCATCTCAGTTCGCATGGTTTTTTCTTAATTGCTCTAATGCTTCTTGCACGTCTTTTCTTTTCAAATCTGTTTTTTCAGACTTATCAATATGTATATTTCGTGAGCTATCTAGTGAGGCTGCATTCTTAGCTCCTTTGCCCGGTTTTGATTCCTTTTTTATTGTCTCGCAGCCGACTATTATTAGGAATAATAGCACAATTGCACACCCAATTTTAAATGCGAAAATAACAGAATTTTTTACATCGCTTGCGAACTGTAATAAATTTCTTTTAAACAGAGTAGCATCATCAAGAAATGGAGTTTTCTTTTCTGAATGATCATTTTCCACAGTTGGAACCCATTCACCATTCAAAAGAGCTTTATTAACACTAATACCAATATTGTCGAATAATTTCACGAGATTAGATTGATATTCTTCAATACGATTTGGCATAACGTGATCGCTTAATGCTTGGTATCGAGATACAAAACGAAACTTTTTATCCTTAAAAACTTTATGCCTATTGAGAATAAATGCATCATCAATAATTGTATCTTTTTCCACTGATTCTTCTTGAATTGATGCCGGCAGATTAACTTGAATCGTATGTGTCATTTTCATAGGATAACTGATCATTAGAGGATGAACACGTGATGTATGATTTGAGGAGGTAAGCATATTCTGCAAATCCATGCATCTAAACCTTAAAAAACCATCATCTTCACCAAATGATTCTGAATCCTTAATTTCATACACTTCTTTTAACAAGAAAATATTGTTATTTTTATCATCTATGTATGAAATTAGCTCGGTACTTTCTATTTTTGAAAAATAATTCCTATAAAAATCTGTAAAATTCCTAGTTAAATTCTTTGTTGAATCATTCTGAATTGTTGTGCGTATACTGTCGGCAGCTCCAGCATAAAATTTCGTGTCTACTGTTAACAAAATTGGCCCGTTTAGTCCATTACTGAAATCAAAAGTTTCCTTCATTTCTTTTTGTGAGTTCTTTTCATACGGAATCATAGATAGGATATTTTGATTGTCGCGTAAAATCAAAGCGTACCCTGTATTAACAATTGTTCGATGATCAAGATCACCTTCTTGGCTTGTGTATGTTGCATCAAACCAATACTCTTTTTGATTGAAAAACATATATACAATAATATGATCAAAATTACTCAAATTAGGCAATGTATGCTGCATAGAAAATGGATCTGCTGATGATACAAGTGCGGGATGTGCATCTATTTCAAAAAACCTTAACATTGCAATTAATAAAAGTGTTTTATCTTTGCAATCTCCAAACCCATTCTTCAAAATAAGATTCAGGTTGGACGGCCTATATGTTAAGTGTGTTTCGCCAAGGCTTAAATAACGAATTTCTTTTTGAACAAAATTTAAACATGCAATAATTCTTTCTGAAATCGTCTTATAATCAGATTCAATCTTTTTAATAATTGCAAGCAAATCATCAGGGATTTCATTAACAGAAAAATAAGGCAAAACTGTATTAACAACGTCTTGCCAATCCTTATAATCAGATACTTCGATAAAAGAGCGAGGAAAATACCAAGATGGCAAATTACTTTCATATTCCACTGTTTCTGGCTGACTAAGTTCCCAAATATATTCAAGAAAGCCGCTTAAATTAGGGCTAATTTTGATTGCAGGATCTAAATCATTTTTAAACTTATTAATTTTTAATTGGTGGCCTTCTGGCACAACAGTCCGGACCCTCATGAAATTGATGGGTATATAATATTGTGTATTGAAAAAATGATATAAATGATTACAAATGGCAGGGTCGCTGCCATAAATCGTATAACTGGTCTCAACAATATCATCAATGCGAACGTCATTAATAAAAATTGTAAGATTAGTGAAACCTTGATATGAATCGCCCTCATTATAGCGTTCTGATTTTTCCACCTTGAAATGCGCAGAATCAAGGCGATTCATAATCTTTCCATCTCTCTGTATATTGATTTTATGAATAACAACCTTTTGATGTTTGGGCATAAAATTAATATTCAATGTTGATGTTGACGTAACACCAGATGAATTTAAAATACGTTCACACGTATAAATATAGCGCGCCTGTAAATTTTCTAACAAAAAACGTTGCTGGTCCAATTGAAGAAGTTGCACGCCCACATGACTGTAATCGAAATTATTTCCATCAAAATTAAAATCTGGCAATAATGTGTCAACCCAAGCATCTTCTGGTTGAATAAAATAATCTTTTTCGCATTCAAATATTTTTTTTACACATTCCGCAATCTTATTAATCATATTCAATTAAATCCTCGTTTGCTTCTTTAATACTTTGTATAATTGCTTTCATGTCTTTCATATTATTTTCTTCAGCATAAGTATAAGCTTCATTAAAGATTTCTGGACTTGGAAATAAGCTTGGCCAACTTAATAAAGCGGATAACACGTTTTTATGGTTATTTTTTAGAGCAATCACAAAGGCGCTGTCCATGTCCACTTGATTTATTTTACACACATCAGCATTACTCTTAAAAAATTCAACAGTTTTGCTGTACCCAGAGGATGCGGAAAATTGGAATAAAGAGCGCGCATCAGGCTTTGGAACTGAATCATTGTTGTTAGATAACAAGTGAATTAGGACATCAGTATTATCATAAATGATTGCAGTGCGACTTGATTCATCAATGTTTTCTTGGGTGAGCGTAGTTATTAGACCTGCTGCGTAAGTCGCATTAGCGCTAATTTTTACAGAAAAAAGTTTAAATTCTAAGGGAAATATAAGAAAGTAGGGAATCCAACGATCAAACCAGATTCCCCATGTCCCTAAAATACATTAAAATCAGAAAAA
>CAIOTO010000192.1 GCA_903861255.1 uncultured Alphaproteobacteria bacterium
AAGTCGTTATTCGCACAAAAATTAAGACCGTGTTTATTCCGGATATGGGTGATGTTGACCAAGAAGTGCTTGAATTTATCGTCGCACTTGCGAAAAAACATGGGATTACACTCATCTTACCTCCGCAATTTTTTAGCAACATACAAAGACTGTGCCAAACGCAAGGTGTAAACTACCAACTATTAGATGCCTTTGCGTCAAGCAATATTACATTTGATGATTTCAAAGCAATTTTAACTGAAAGCATACAAAGCATAAAAGCTACAGGTGAGTTAAAAATCGCCGTGCTACTCACCGATGAAGCCAAAAAAATCTATTTCAATGAATGTATTCAATTAATTCAAACTAATCATGGACTTTTTGTTGACGAGAAACCTCTGATACAGGCAAAATGAGCCTGGAAAATACGAAAGAATAATAAGAAAATGGAACCTATAATACATTATCGACCAGGTGTTGGGATGATGCTTGTTAATAAAAAGAAACAAGTATGGGTTGGAGAACGCATTAATTCACCTCATGCGTGGCAAATGCCCCAAGGTGGAATTGATGCAAATGAAGAGCCGCACACAACTGCCTTTCGGGAATTGTATGAAGAAACAGGCATTCAACCTGATCATGTCTCAATCATAGCCGAATCAGTTGATTGGGTAACCTTTATGTGGCCAGATGATCTTCAAAAAAAACTTTGGGATGGCCTTTATATTGGCCAACGCTTAAAATGGTTTTTAATGCGCTTAGACACAGATCATGATGCAACTGATCTTAAAGTGCATCATCCAGAGTTTTCTTCCCATAAATGGGTGGATGTCAGCGAATTGCTTCCTGTAATCGTTGATTTTAAACGCGATATGTATCGCCAAGTTACAACTGAATTTGCATGGTATTTCAATGATTGATCAAAAAATTAATATTCTTATACAATGGCTGCAAGGCTATCCTTCCGAGCTTGCTTCATTGCTCATGTTCCTTGTGTGCGTTCTTGCAATTTTAGGCGCCTGTTGGCATGGATACGGCGCTTTGTGTGCATATAATGCGCTCGCCATTGTCATTGCAAACATACAAGTACTCCGCCTTGGTAGCTACCTTTCAACGCCAGAACCGATCGCGCTTGGCACAGTCTTATTTGCAACCACCTATTTGGTCAGTGACATCATAACTGAACATTACGGTGTAACAGCCGCGCGAAGAACGATTTTGATCAGCTTTATGGCCCAATTAGTCGTTAGTCTTTGGATGCTCTTGTGTCTTGCTCATCCAGGCATACACCCCGGTGTTGCTATCGACGGAAAAGTTATGGAGCAACAAAATCAAATATTCAAAAGCATGTGGCTGGTGTTTATTCCATCAATACGTTTCTTTGTCGCCAGTCTTGTGTCATATGTAGCAACCCAGTTGATTGATATTTCGTTGTATCAATGGATACGGCAGAAGTCAAACGATCGCTACTTGTGGCTACGTCAAAATGTGTCAATGTTTGTGTCAGGTTTCTTGGACAATCTTATTTTCAGTGTACTTGCATGGATTGTGTTGAGCCCGAATCCGCTCAGTTTTAATACAGTTATTGTAAGCTACGTACTAGCAGGCTGCGTTGTGCGTATTATTGTGAATATCATGGGAACTCCTGTGCTGTATTGGAGTTATCGCTTTGTGAAAATCCGCCGGGTATAACAAAACTCCTAAGTATACAAATACAAACACGTAGAGTGCTGCGAATACGCTACAACCTATATGCTATATGCAGCAGAATTATGGCGATTCGACCACGTCAACGTGCCACGGTGATGAGGGGAGATGACACAAGCTAAAGGTAGTATGGCGCCACTCGTTTGCATATGAGCCTTAAAATCCTCCTCGAATTATATGGCCAAAGAATAATAATCTATGTTATTTCTAATTTGTTAAGTGTAATGAAATACTTAATTACAAACAAGGACTTAATATTATGAAAATTAATTTAAAAATTTATCTGTTAGCAACATTGCTGGCCTTTAGCGTACATGCAGCTGACGGCGAAGTTATTGATACGAACAAACAAGAATACCAAAGAGAATTAAAGATTTGGAATGACAGAAAAGAACTGACTTACTGGGGTGATGCAGCAACCATGACGGATGCTGCTCGTGAAGGGCTATCCAGTCAATCTCATCTTGGTTTACGTTTTTACGCTGAAAACCAAAGTAATCCGCTTGAATTAAGAATATCAGCATATTTCACATTACGCACAGGTGATCAAGATGATCCAAAAGATTTAGAAAATATCACTGCAGCAAAGCATGCTTTACATCACACGCTTGCACAAAACAATGACTATGCGATTGCCAAAACCACAGCATTACGATTAATCCAAAGCGAGGATGCAGCAGACCAATGTCAAGGCTTTGGATGCATATTAACAGTTGCAATTACTCAAGACCATGCCGACAAACTGGATGCAGCAAACGTCGCATGGACTCATTGCCCTGAAGATTTGAGAGTATTCGCTGCCCAACAATTATTTAAAGTTTACCCTGAGGCAGATCTGCCATGGTACCAAATCGCAATTGATAACCCAATAAGCGAATAAAATTAATCTAACATCTGATCCGTCAATCGCAGAAATGCATTTTCGGATCCATATCAAATTACCTTATTACCCCAGTTCAGGATTAGATTCTATATAATCAGCCCCGCCGTCATCACGAGGAACGACAGTGACGTGGTGATCCAAGCTGTTTTCTAGATTGCCACGTCACTGTCGTTCCTCGTGATGACGGCAGCTAAGTTGTTTGTTTTCATTTTAATCCCGAACTGAGTTTTTTAGGTATCAGATCGCTTAGTTAAAGATTCTATCCCTACAAGCAACCGATCGACCTTTGCCTCCAGCGCAGCCATTCTGTCGGCATTATCTTGGCTTAAATCCAGCCCCTCATTTTGATTCGCTTTCTTTTTCCGCTTCTTAGATAAAAACTCTTCATTTTCTTTGTCAGCGGCCCTTTGCATAGCATTCACAATAAGGCCAAAAAATAAGTTCAACATTGAAAATGTCATAATCACAATGAATGGGATAAAGAACAGCCATGAATACGGCATTTTTTCTAAAATCGGCCGCGTAATGCTCGACCATTCATCACACAGCATCAATTAGACCTCCTGCGTAAGTCAAATTATTGAGCTGATACCCCGCAGAAACCCTTGGTTCAAAATGCGCAAAAAGGACTTACGCAGGAGGTCTATTGAAACAATGTATACATCGATCCACCCAATGAACTAAATAGTTCGGGATTAATCCCGTGAAAAAGATTGTAAGCAATGATAGAAAAAACATAAAACATCATAAACAGCAAGCAAGCCACACTTAATATACCCGGAATGGCCATATAAAGTGCTGATATAACTGTTCGCATTTGCGGAAACAGTGAAATCAACCGCATAACGCGAATAATACGAACAACACGAAAAGCGGACAATGCCGGAAATGTGCTGACTACAGATACTAGAATGGTCACCATATCAAACAAATTCCAACTGCACTTAAAAAACCGCATCCCACTCGCGAAAACACGCAAAGCTAACTCAATCACAAAGGCACTCAGCAGAATAAAATCAATCGTGTGAAAAAGGGGTAAGTAGGGCCGCATCGATGGGTATGTTTCCGCGCCCAACACAAAAGCATTAAGTATAATCAGAATTGCAACACATTCGTGCGCATGATGGCTATCAAGAAATTTTTCAAGTTTATTATTTTTAGGCAACATATAGATTAATCCTTTGTCTTTTTCAGAAACGATTGAGCAACATCTATTGTGAAACAGATAACTTTACCCACAAACCTCTCTTATTAAAGATACACAAAATTTACATGCAGGACACTCTGTATCTAACGCTAATCCAAGAAGATAACTAACGATGTCCTTAAATTCACATCAACAAACAATGCGCTTTCAGGTGTATCTTTTTTAATTCACAATCCGCGCAAAAAAGGGCATAACTAGTACATATACTCTTCTCAATTTATACATTGAATGTGAACTATGTTTCACAGTCCGTGAATGAGCAGATAAAAAATAATATCGTGTCAATGGAGGTTTTTGTGGCAGGTTCAGTTAATAAAGTAATTCTTGCAGGTAATTTAGGAAAAGACCCCGAAATGCGTTTCATGCCAGATGGAACGAAAGTTGCAAATTTTTCAATTGCCACGAGCGAATCATGGAAAGATAAAGCAACCGGTGAACGCCGTGATCGCACCGAATGGCATCGCATTTCTGTCATGAATGATAAAATCGCGGATATCGTTGAAAAGTATGTGCGCAAAGGGTCCAAGATTTATGTTGAAGGTCAGCTGCAAACACGCAAATGGACAGATCAATCAGGGCAAGAGCGCTACACAACAGAAGTTGTTATTGGTCGTTTTCGCGGTGAATTGACATTGCTTGACAACAAGTCAGGTGGTAGCAATGATGCTGAATACATGGGCGGCGGCTTTGATGATGCACACCATGGCAGCTCTGCGCCAAAAGCAGCTGCAAAGCCAGCACAAAAATTTGACGAATTGGACGACGACGTTCCTTTTTGATCGCACTCTCTTGCCATTTTCAGACTCCAAGTTGTCATCTTTGGAACTCTCTTATTGTCATCCTCGGACTCCCGGCTACGCCCAAGGCTATGCCGTGGCGAGTGATCCGAGGATCTGGATTACCGGGTCAAGCCCGGTAATGACAGTGTAAGTATTGGATCACCGTCTACGCGAGGACAACACGGAAAGGAACATATGAAACAACACGCATTTTCTTTTCCAAACACGACACTCCATACGCGTGAAAGTTATGTGGTTAGCGCGTGCAATGCAGATGCCCACAAGTGGATCGAGGCATGGCCAAATTGGCCTGGTACAATGGGCGCGCTTATCTTAGGCGAATCCCATTCAGGAAAAACACACTTATGCCAAACTTTTATGGAAAAAAACCCGCAGGCACGTTTTTTAAATGGGCAAGTGTGTGCGGCAAACCATCCATTTGAATTTAAAGAATCTATTTATGTCTTTGATGACGCAGATTATGCGCCAGAGCCATGGTTATTTCATTTCTTTAATCATGCAAAAGAAAAAGGCGCGCAATTTGTCATGACAATGACGCGACCCCACCAGGATTGGTGCACGTTGCCTGATTTATCATCACGCTTAACGACGCTTTCAACATTTACATTAAACTTACCTGATGATGCAATGGTACAAACGCTACTCAAAAAAAATATGAGTGATTGCGGTGTATTTGTGGATGATCAGGTGTTGGCCTATTTAGGGCAGCACATCGATCGATCTTATATAGCAATTGATCATTGGGTACGATTGCTGGAGCGCCTATCAGCCGAACAAAAGCGGAATATTACCGTTTCTTTTGTACGTGGAATTTTGAAAGAAATACCAGCAATTATTCAGTAATGGCAAAAGCATACTATATTATCACAACACCATTATCACAACACCAACGGACACGGCAGCGCTCCTCCAGAGGTGAATTTTAACGTTGCTCCATTGCCAAGTTTGACATAAGTAGCATTATTCAATTGTGTTACTGGATTAGATACATCAAGCTCCCCTTCGGCAACATAAATAGACCCTGCAAAAAAATTCGTTCCTGAAAAAATTAATGTGCCAGAGCCATTTTTCGTCAAGCTACTAAGTGAGCTTCCTAGGGTTCCAGAAAATGATGAACCATTTTGCGATGTAATCGTTAATGCAGCACTGCCTCCTGAACTTTGGATTGTTCCTGAACCACTTGGATCAATTAATGTGCGTGCCGTTCCATATAAATCATATGTGCCAGCCACGGAAACACCAACAGATGTTGATATATCACCGATAAGACTGCCAGCACTGATGGTTGTCGTGCCTGTATAGGTATTTGCCCCAGAGAGAGTTAGTGTGCCAGTGCCAGACTTTATAAAATTACCCGCACCACTTATAACGTTGCTTAATATCATGGGATAACTTTGTGTGTCAACTGTGCTATTTGTGGACGATGTAAGGGTAATCGCACGACTGAGTGTAAACACCCCACATGCTTGCAAAGCTCCCCCTGACAAGGTTAGGGAAGCAGAGCCTGATCCTATTCCATTTGGAGCGGAAATACCTAGCGTCCCAGCACTAATGGTTGTGGTACCTGTATAGGTATTTGCCCCAAAAAGGGCCAGTATGCCAGAGCCACTTTGTGTAAGTGCACCTGTTCCACTAATCACACCTGAATAAGTGATAGCGTCAGAACAGTTGAATGCAAGGGTTGCATTATTGACGACGCTGCTGCTTATGATGCTGCCTGTTGTAGACCATTGCAAGGTGCCAGCACTGATGGTTGTCGTGCCCGTATAGGTATTTGCACCAGAAAGAGTCAGTGTGCCAGCTCCACTTTTTGTCACAGCACCTGTTCCACTAATCACACCTGAATAAATGATGGCGTCAGAACGATTGAATGCAAGGGTTGCATTATTGACGATGCTGGCACTTGTGATGCTGCCAATTGTGGAGCCTGCACCTATTTGCAAGGTGCCAGCATTAATAAAAGTAGGGCGTGCATAGGTATTTTCCCCAGAAAGAGTCAGTGTACCAACGCCACTTTTCGTCACAGCACCCGTTCCACTAATCATACCTGAGTAAGTAATATCATTTGATCGGTTGAATGCAAGGGTCGAATTATTGACGACGCTGCTGCTTATGATGCTGCCCATTGTCAACCCTACACCTATTTGCAAGGTGCCAGCACTGATGGTTGTGGTACCTGTATATGTATTTTCCCCAGAAAGAGTCAGTGTACCAACGCCACTTTTCGTCACAGCACCCGTTCCACTAATCATACCTGAGTAAGTAATATTATTTGATCGGTTGAATGCAAGGGTCGCATTATTGACGATGCTGCTGCTTGTGATGCTGCCTGTTGTAGACCCTGCGCCGATTTGCAAGGTGCCGGCACTAATGGTTGTCATGCCCGTATAGGTATTTGCACCAGAAAGGGTCAGCGTGCCAGCTCCACTTTTTTGTATTGTTATAAGATTAGACACCTGCACAGAACCTGAAATTGTCTTACTGTTTGTTATATTAAAAGTCAGGGTGAATGGACCGCCGCTACTTGTAATATCCCCTGAAACATTAGTTCCATCTATTATTGTTGAATTACTACTCACATTATAAACAGCATATGCGGAGCCTATAAACCCACAAAAAAACATAACTCTGATTAAGCACACACAAAAAGGGCGTTTCTTCTTCAGAGTTATTTGTGAATCTGCATACATTTGAAATAATAATTAATTTGAATATACAAATTATTATAAATCAATATGTATTTATATTTTACTAACAACAACGCAAATAATTAAATTGCTAATTACCAGAAACTCTATACTATATCCATACAAAATCCCCTCTTAGAATAGTGCTAAACAGGCCCTCCGGTTTCTAAAAACTCAACTTTTATAGGCTCTAAACCTGAAAGTTCTAAATATTTGATTCCAAGCAAACAGCATTGGTCATCATTCTTAAGCAAAGATGATTCATAAAGTCCATAATCATAGATACTGCGTGATGTATCTTCAACAAATTCAAAACGGCCATTTGGCTGCTTTATTGATTTATAATGATTACTTACCCCCCAACCTTCTTTCTTCATACTGAGCATTGCTTCTGTAGATATTTGCTCTCTCTCTAAAAATTGTTTGAGTGACTCCAAATCAGTTAATTCATTGATTCCAAAGAGACACCGCTGCTCCTCATTAAATACTAAGGGCTCGTTTAATGTATGATCCCTCGTCTTTACAGCACATTCTAATTCATTTATCATTTTTTCTCGATCCAAGAATCGGTGAATTGTATTTATTCTTATTTGATTAAATAACTCTCTATATTGAATGGATAAAGTATGTTTAGCGCAATTATATAGTGGGAAAATTCATACTCTGTTTCTTGCACTATTTGTTGAAGACGCAGTAGATACTCTCATCTTTTGATCTTCACGAAAATGTCCTTCTATTGTCTGCATTCTTTCGTATGCACGTTTATGATGATCTAATATATTCTTTAGATCAGTGGATTCTTCACCACTTTTTTGACTCATTAATAATTCTACTTGCAAAAATGCAAAGGTTGTTTCTAATCTTATTTGTTCACTTTTTGTAAATTCTACGTTTTTAAGCTGCCATCTTATCTCTACATATTTTTTTCTTTTTCCTAAAAATTCCACATCTTTTATCAGTTGCTCTAGCTCTAATGTCCACGATTCTTCTTTACCGGATGGGACAGTTTGTGTTTTAAATCCCCCCTCTATTTCGATCATTCGAATTTGTTTACTTAAAATATCAGCTTCTAACGGCAAGCATTCTGCACCGCTTTGTGAAAGGCTAACTGCACCGCTTTGTGAAAGGGTCATTGATTCCATGGCCTTTTCTAGTTTAGACAATTCGTATTTCTTAAGATGCCATTTCAGCGTTAAAGACTTAACCTCAAGCCTGCTTCTTTCCGTGTTGCTTAATCTATCATTTTCGAGAACTTCATCTATTTCAATGATTTCAAGTTCTTTTGCTTGGATATCAAGGTATTTCACTTCTGCTGTCTTTTTTTCACAGTGCGTGCGCAGAAGTGCCTTTACATACGTATTAAATTGCTTTCCTACAAGGCTGCCTTCTATTGTGAGTACCTCATTTTGTGCACGTAAGACTTTATTCTCAGCCATTAAAAAATCTTCAGACCCTCCCCTTGTTCTGGTTGTTTCAATCAGTTCCTCCCCCCTTTCTATTTCTTCACGTTTTACCACATGGTGTGCACTTAAAATTGATTGAACATAAGGATCAAACTGTTCAGTTGCCAGTCTATATTCAATTTCAAGCATCTCTCGTTGTGCACGCAGTGAAGCACCTTCCGCAACCAAACGATTTCTTGACGTTTCCATTATGCTTCCTCTGAGAAACCCTTGCACCGTTCTTTCTTCATATGCACTTATTTCCAATTTTAAACGTAGGAGTTCCTTTTTTAGTGCTTTTCTACTTTGTTCATTTACCCCTTCCATACCAAGTTGTTCTGATAGCGTCTTAATTTGCGCACTATAAGCACGGCATATCTGCTCCTCATTTTTCTGTGGTTGTATTTCGGCTGGAGTCTGCATTGAATATGCGCGCTGCGTACGAGTTTGCTGCCGAATTGACTGCAGAGTTGCATTTTCACCGCCTTCTGACATTGACCTGGGCTTGTTTAATGCCTGTGTTACATTACTTAGGCGACCAGTAGGCACAGACACCCATTCATTATATTCAACATCTTTCTGCATAGAAAAACAATTTTTCGTTATTGCGCACATTAGTATTATAATTATAACCATAAAAACTCCACAGTAGTGGTGATGATTCTAGTGTGTCATGTTTTAACTTTATATGACGTTAAATGAGTAATTTTTCTCCTCTATATTCAAAGGGGGTATGTGGATTATTGATAATCATTGAATTTTTCCAA
>CAIOTO010000193.1 GCA_903861255.1 uncultured Alphaproteobacteria bacterium
CATCACGAAGTCTAGAAATGGTTGACTTGTCATTGCGACTTCATTATTACGCTCATGAGCCGAAGTTTATAGGGGCGTACATGGCATCTTTTCTGTCAACCTTTAGTTAAGTGTCTCCAAAATAGACCCTACAAAGAATAAGGATCCGCTTGCAACCATTGGTCCGTCTGTTCTTTGTATAATGTCAAACATATCGTCCATTGTTAAAAGTATGGATGCGCATATGCCAAGCTCTGCACTTAACTGCACTAATTCTGATGGAGGCACACTTTCACCACCCTCAATTGGAAATCCAACAAAATAAAAGGAACTTGCAACAGATGCAAAGTGTTTAAGCATTGATGCTGCATCTTTTCGGGCTTTAATATGAATAAAAAACATCCACGGGCGTGTATCTAATTGCTGCAGACTATGCGCCAAAGCCTTCGCACCCGCTTCATTATGTGCACCATCAAGCCATATCTCTCCCTGCGCCAACATTAATCGCTGCAACCGCCCTCGCCATACAACGTTTTGTAGGGACTGCTCAATGTTACGACACGTGATGCCAGCCAGTTCAATCATTTGAACCGCCAAACCCGCATTAATACGCTGATGCTCGCCTGGCAGATTTAAACTATTACCTATACCTTTTGCAACATTAACTGGTGCATTTTGCGCCTGTGCAACGTGCGCAATAACATCACGTACAGATGGCGCCAAGTCTGCTGCCACAGCAACTGGAATACCAGGCTTTATGATGCCCGCTTTTTCAAAAGCAATGGCCTCAACAGTATCACCAAGATCGGATTGATGATCCAATGAAATCGATGTAATGCCCGTTACAAGTGGAGTGTGAATCACATTTGTCGCGTCAAGCCTGCCACCTACACCAACTTCTAACAATGTAAAATCTGCTGGGGTGCGGGAGAATAGCAAAAAGGCAAGACATGTCGTGACTTCAAAAGTCGTAATAGGCGCGCCATCATTTATGCGCAAGATTTCTTCCAGAGTATCTGCCAGAACCTCATCTGAAGCAGGAACGCCGCACAATTCAATTCGTTCATTAAAACGAACAAGATGCGGCGACGTATAACGATGAACTAAATAACCATTATCCTGGAGAATTTGCTTAATAAAGGCGAGGGTTGATCCCTTACCATTTGTTCCTGCCACGTGAAATATAGGCGGAATACGCAAATGAGGATTGCCGAGTTTCTCGAGCAATGCCAGGCAGCGCTCCAATCCAAGGTCTACCTCTTTATAATGAAGTAAACAGGTTTCTTTAAGCAGATCGTGCAAGCATGGCATGCGTTGCTGCTCCGCTTGGCATCACATGCGTTAGCAATTGGCCAA
This sequence comes from uncultured Alphaproteobacteria bacterium, assembly GCA_903861255.1. GTDB lineage: Bacteria > Pseudomonadota > Alphaproteobacteria > Paracaedibacterales > CAIOTO01 > CAIOTO01. The sequence goes on from CAIOTO010000193.1 coordinate 1,336, forward strand.
TTGTCTTTTTCATTTCTGAACGATGAATAACCATATCAACCATACCATGTGCCAATAAATACTCAGCTGTTTGAAACCCTTCGGGTAATTTCTGACGGATTGTTTCTTCAATCACACGTGCACCGGCAAAACCAATCATACAACCTGGCTCGGCAATAGATACGTCACCCAGCATTGCAAAGGATGCCGTTACACCGCCTGTTGTTGGGTCGGTCAGCAATGTTATATATGGCAGACCAGCTTCCTTTACACGCTGCACAGCGATAATCGTACGTGGCATCTGCATTAATGATAAAATACCTTCTTGCATGCGTGCGCCACCAGAGGCTGAAATTGCAATCAGCGGGGAATTTGTTTTAACCGCATAATCGGACGCAGTTACTAAAGCTTCACCTGCAGCAAGCCCCATGGAACCACCCATGAAGTTAAAATCAAACGCAGCAATAACGGATGGAATTCGGCTGATCTGGCCATAGGCAACCATAACCGAATCTGTACGATTTGTCTTTTGTCGGTATTCTTTCAACCGATCGACATAACGTTTTGAGTCTTTAAATTTTAAAGGATCTGCAATCACTTTTGGCACATCAATTAATGTATAGCTCTGTTCATCAAAGAGCGATTCCATACGTTGAACAACATCAATCCGCATGTGGTGCTGGCAATGATGACACACAAACAAGTTATCTTGCAAATCCCGATGAAACAACATGTGTTCGCAATTAGGACATTTAGTCCATAAATTGTCAGGAATGTCATTGCGTTGAATCAGTGCTTGGATTTTAGGTTTAACAAAATTTGTTAGCCAATTCATAAACTTTACTCGTTGTTAAGAGGTACGAAAAAGAAGCGCTCTGTCATTCCCGCGAAGGCGGGAATCCAGAAAGTATTAATCACAAATTAAATAATCAACAGTTTCATCAGCAGTCTGGATCCCCGCCTTCGCGAGGATGACAAAGAAAATCCCCAAATAAAAATCTTATTTGATTTATACCCTAAAGCCACATAAATGTACAAAAGAAAAAGGGGCGAATGAACGCCCCTCTCAATATTTCATAAGAAAATATTCTTATGCGCCTGCTTTCTTCTTCATAGCAGCACCAAGAATATCACCAAGGCTCGCTCCGCTATCTGATGAACCATACTCAGCAAGAACTTGCTTTTCTTCATCCATTTCACGGGCTTTAATTGACATATTTACGCGACGTGTTGATTTATCAACAGACAATACTTTCGCATCAATTTTCTCGCCAATAGCAAAACGATCTGGGCGTTGTAAGTCGCGATCACGTGACAAGTCAGCTTTTTTAATTGTACCAACAGAACCACCTTCGATTTCAACTTCAATGCCTTTGTCTGAAACTTGACTTACAGTACCAGTTACGATCGCACCCTTTTTAAAGGCTGATGCAGCAGATTCAATTGGATCACCTGTAAGTTGCTTAACACCAAGGCTAATGCGTTCTTTTTCAGGATCAACATCAAGAACTTTAACTTGAATGCTTGAGTTCTTTGAATATTCCTTCACAGCTTCTTCACCTGATTTATCCCATGACAAATCAGACAAATGAACCATGCCATCAAGTGCATCGCTTACACCAACAAACAAACCGAATTCAGTAATGTTCTTGATTGTTCCTTCAAGTACGCTGCCAACTGGGTGCATATCAAGGAATTGCTTCCATGGGTTTTCTGTTCCTTGCTTCAGACCAAGACTAATACGACGCTTAGTTGGATCAACCTCAAGAACAACTACGTCTACTTCTTGCTTAACAGCAACGATTTTGTTTGGATGAACATTTTTCTTTGTCCAGCTCATCTCAGTCACATAAATAAGACCTTCGATGTTGCCTTCTAATTCAACGAATGCACCGTAATCAGCAATGCTTGTAATCTTGCCCTTGAGACGTGTACCAGGCGCAAATGTGTCTTCTTTGCCTTTCCATGGATCTTCTTCAAGTTGTTTCATACCAAGGCTAATACGTTGTGTTTCTTTATTGAAACGAATCACCATCACCTTTACAGTCTCACCAAGCTTCAATACATCTGCTGGGTGATTAATACGGCGCCATGAAATGTCAGTAACGTGCAACAAGCCGTCAACGCCACCCAAATCGATAAATGCACCGTAGTCTGTAATGTTCTTAACGATACCATCAAGAACTTGATTTTCTTGAAGTTGTGATACCAATTCAGTACGCGCTTCTGCACGTGATTCTTCAAGAACTGAACGACGTGAAACAACGATATTGCTACGGCTCTTATCCATTTTAAGAATTTTGAAAGGTTGAACCAAGTTCATCAATGGACCAACATCGCGCACAGGGCGAACGTCAACTTGGCTACCAGGTAAGAATGCAACTGCGCCATTCAAATCAACAGCAAAACCACCTTTTACTTTACCGAAGATAACACCATTTACAAGTGTGCCAATTTCAGATGCTCTTTCAAGATCCATCCAAGCAGCTTCGCGGCGTGCTTTTTCAACGCTAAGCGCAGCATCGCCATTGCGATCTTCAATACGCTCAACGAATACATCGATTGTATCGCCAACTTTAACTTCTTCGCCTAAACCACGTGCGTTAATTTCTTTTAGTGGGACGCGACCTTCTGACTTTAAGCCTACATCAATAATCGCGATATCTTTTTGTATAGCAACGATACGGCCTTTAACTACTTTTCCTTCAAAGGACATTTGTCCTGACATTGAGCTTTCGAGTAGTTCTGCGAAGCTTTCTTTGTGGGATGATTGGTTCAATTCCATGTAATTTCCTTTAATACGGCTTTTTTACGTCACGCCCGACGGGGTTAGAGGGTACAATTAAGCGATAGTATGATGGAATAGTGCTTAGAAATCAATTGAAAAAGATGAAAAAATAAGATACACAGCACAATGTTCAAGTTTTTTTTAATCCACATCTCATCTGTGGGCATTCCGCTTGCTGACACGCGGATATAGATGCCCGGGCCAAGCCCGGGCAATACGTGCAGTCGTTGGTAGTTGCAATATGCTATCTGTTTAAACTAACTTGAGTTTATTTTTTTCCTGCATTCGCCACGGCAATATCTATGAGTGGCTTTAAAGTTTCAATGGTTTCTTCGGCTTTATCAATTTTACCAATAATATGGCGCGTGTCCTTAGGATCGACAATCTGAACAATATCTTTACCTGCATCAAGTACTGCATGAATATCATTAGCCTGAGTCAACTCTAATGTCTCATCAAGAACGCCTTGCGCTTTATCCAAATTCCTTACAACTTTTTTATTCCCCTGAACAACAGCAACAGCCTTGCTTACCTCAATTGCTGTTGTGCCAAGCTCGTGTATAGCCGGAGCTGCTTCTCTAACATCACTCACAGCATCTCTCATGCAGCTTCTAAAGCAATTCAAAGACCAACTTCTTTTTTTCTTATGATCTGGAAGATCATTCTCCGCAGCAAACACTTGGCCAGCACCTGCACTAACTATAACTGCAAACATCATTGCCTTATTTGAAAACTTGGACATCAGATAAACTCCCATTAAGGTAATTGGCACTATTGCCACTTATAAATGTAAAGTATAAATATTAACAATTTATTAAAACAAAAAATCGTTTAAAATAAAACAAACATGCAATTTTATTAAAATATTTAAAATATTATTCATTTAGGAAGAAGAGCATCCACACACTTGCTTGGTTTCATCTTGCTTATTTTTGTCTTTTTTTGATACAATTAGCGAATGTATTAAAAGGATTAAAAAAAACATGACGACGCAAAATATGAAGCGCGATACTCAAAATAATTTTTCGAAATTCAAACAATCACGCGTATGGATGGAAACCAAAGGTTTTTTCAATGCATTTGTTGTCGCGATGATTATTCGTACGTTTCTTTTTCAACCCTTTAGCATCCCATCAGGATCGATGTATCCGACGCTAATGGTTGGCGATTTCCTATTTGTAAATAAATTTTGCTACGGCTATTGCAATCACACATTTCCTTTTGCACCAAATATAATGACAAATCGTATTTGGTCGACTGAACCAAAGCAAGGCGATGTTGTTGTGTTCAATAATCCAAAGGATGAAGGCAAAGACTACATTAAGCGCTTAATTGGCAAACCAGGTGATCGCATCCAAATGAAACAAGGTGTTTTGCATATCAATAACGTGCCTGTGAAACTTGAAAAAATTGAAGACTATCACATGGTTGACCAAGAAGGGCGCTTTTTGGTGATGCCACGTTATATGGAAACATTACCAGGCGGTGTGCGCCATCCAATTTTAAAAGCACAACCAATGGGTCAAGGTGGCCTTGATAATACAGAAGAATTCACAGTGCCCGCTGGCCATTACTTTTTCATGGGTGACAATCGTGACCGTTCACTTGATAGCCGCGTGCAAGATAAAGTTGGATTCATTCACGAGAAACTTGTTATTGGCAGAGCTGAGATTTTGTTCTTTTCAACATCCGCAAAGTGGTATCAACCATGGAGTTGGCCGTTTGCGTTAAGGTATGAACGATTGCTGAATTTCATTCGATAGAGATTGAATTTTATTGAAACTGAAAAGCCCCGAAGCGTTTAATGCTTCGGGGCTTTTTACAAATTAATTATTGCAAATTTTTATTAAAATCATTACAAATAGTATGTTTACTTACAAAATAGGATATTTTATGAAATTTTCAAAAAGGAACTTTATAGCATTGGCTTATTTAGTTTTCATGAGTCAATCTGCACAAACGATGGAATTCACAAACAAGGATGGCGAAACCACTCCATTATTAACAACAGGTATGGCTGTGCAAGACGAGGAAATTTTAGAAGCAGATAAAAAGATAAGCACTCCAAGAATAGGAGGAGCGTTTGAAGTTCGCGGTAAAATTATTGGTGAGCATACGTTACGAGCCTTAGCAAATCCAGAAAGTCAAAAATACAGACGTCTTTCACTCCACACCTGCGGCATTGGTTCTGGTGAGTCAAAATATTCTACGGATAAAATCCATGAGAATGCGTCTCAGTTAACACCATTTCTTCTAAGTGCATTGTCAAATCAAACAGAAGTTGAATCACTTTGTCTTGCAGGAAATGTGCTGAATGATGACGATATTGCTGTTTTGACGCCTGCCCTTAAGTGCTTAACAAAACTTACCCATCTTAACTTTTATATGAACCGAATTTCAGATCAAGGCGCTTTGACACTTGCAAATGAAGTATTACCGTATCTTCAATTAAACTCATTGGATCTATCAGGTACGGATGTTACAGATATAGGCATTGCTTCACTTGCTGGGCTTGTGCACGAGATGAAATTCTAGAAAAATAATTATTATTGAGTCATATACCAAAATTACATGATTTTCCTTTAGCACAAGAATGAAAAAAGCAAAGCGATTAAGCTGAATCTCTTTTTGTTCCTTGCTAAATGAATCAACTCACTTTAAAACAAATGTGGGATAACAATTAAAAACCACCATTTTGCTAAAGGGAAAATCATGACATCTCAACACATCGGCATCATCGGTGCAGGGCAAATGGGGCAAGGAATTGCCGAGGTTTTCTGGCGTGCTGGCCATACAATTTACTTGTTTGACGCGGATCCATTTCGCCTTGATCAGGCATATCAAAATCTGATTGAACGCCTTGAGCGTGCGATTGATAAAGGCACTGAATCAGCCGACGAATGGGAACATTTTCTTGATCGCTTGGTTGTGTGCATTCGATTATCTGGCATGGCATCATGTACGTTTGTGATCGAAGCAATTGTGGAAGATATAGATGTAAAGGCAAAATTGTTTTCTGATCTTGGCACTGTAGTCGACGCACCCTGCATCATTGCCACAAATACATCATCCTTGTCAGTGAGTGATCTTGCTGCGCATGTTAAGGCCCCTGAACGATTCTTAGGCGTCCATTTCTTTAATCCCGCATACCACATGCCACTGGTAGAAGTTATTCCACATACACAAACAGATACAGCCGTGTCTGATCGTGCACATGCACTGTTAACAGAAGTTGGCAAAACAGCTATCGTATGTTCAGATTCACCCGGCTTTATTGTGAATCGTTTGTTATTGCCTATGATTAATCAAGCCGCGCTTTTGTGCCAAAATGGCGTTGCGACTGCAGCTGATATTGATACAACAATGAAACTTGGTGCAAATTTTCCAATGGGGCCACTCGCACTTGCTGACTTAATTGGGCTTGATACGTGCGTTTTGATTTTAAACTCACTTGCACATGCATGTGATAATACGACATATAAACCAGCAGACATCTTGTTAAATTATGTTAAAGATGGCAAATTAGGTGTTAAATCGAAAGCAGGTTTTTTTAACTATCAATGAAATTTCAGGTAAATCCCTTCTTTTGGCAACGTCAGGCACTCAAAAAACACCCAACCATCAAACGATGTGAGCATGAAGGATGTACCGAGGAAGGCACCTATCGCGCACCACGACATGATTGCAAGCACGATATAAAAAATAATGCGAATTGGCATTGGCTCTGTTTAAATCACGTACGCGAATATAATGCTACGTGGGATTTTTATAAAAACATGTCGGAAGATGAAATTATTGCATCACGCCGACGCGACATTGCGTGGGATCGCCCCAGTTGGCCAATGGGTAGCTGGCAGGCGCAGGCAGGGACAAAACCTTTTTTGAGATCTGAAGCATTTGTAAATGGACACAAAGACCCCTTTGGTTTATTTGACGATGTCGGTTATGATGACCTCAACCGGCAAGGGTTTAATTTTACACCGCAACAAATTGAAGCGCTGAAATTATTTGGTTTAACGTCAGCTTTTACACAAAGCGAATTACAAAAAGCATACCGCGCACTTGTGAAAGAGCACCATCCAGACGTCAATGGCGGCTGCGTACACGCTGAAGCACGCATTAAATCAATCAACGTTTCTTATGAATTATTAAGAATAAGACAGGAATAAATATGACGACAACACCACTTTGGCACATCACTGCACGTGTGCCGTTAGCTGCAATTGATGCACTCGTTGATTTGTTTGAACGCCTAGGTTTTGCAGGAATTAGTTGGCTTGAATGTGATGATGCGCCGCCATCGGAAAACATTGACGAGAGTGGCTTTCCTATTTCATCTGAATTTATGATTGATGGTTATGCGGCAAACAAACCTGATCTTGATTTTCTAAATGGCATGACCCAAAGCTTAAGTGACTTACTTGGCGTGCCAACACCGGCATTATCATTAAGTCCGGTTGACAACACAGATTGGCTGCTAACATGCTATCAAAGCATGCCAGCACGTATTGTGGGTGATTTTTACGTATATGGCAGCCATATTGAAGATCTGCCGCCAAAGGGGCTATTGCCTGTTCTTGTAAATGCGGCTACGGCGTTTGGTAGCGGCGAACACCCAACAACGACAGGGTGTTTAACGGCGCTATCCGCAATTCCGTATGATGCATTTCCGGCTAATTTATCCATTCTTGATATGGGTTGTGGGTCAGGCATTTTAGGCATAGCTGCTAAAAAGAAATGGCCTGACGCAACCGTGATAGCTGTTGATAATGATATTGAATCCGTGCGCGTCGCATCAGAAAATGCACGGAATAATAACACGGTTATTACAGCGATTGAGAGCATGGGCTTTGCAAATGAGGCAGTTGCTTTCTTTGCGCCTTATCATATTGTGTTAGCTAATATTTTGGCAAAACCTGTGATTGCATTAGCACCTGATTTTGCTGCGCATATGCACCAAGGTGGCATTGTAATTTTGTCGGGGTTACTGAGTCGCCATACTGATGATGTAACAAAAGCGTATGTTGACACTGGCTTTGTTTCCGTAGCTACGCATAATCTAGATGACTGGATGACACTTGTTTTCAAAAAACCATAGAGGGTTATATACTTGTTAACCGTTCGTGATCTTACTCATCCTTATATTGCCATGACGAAAAACGTTCCCTTGTCGGTGGATGTTTGTGCGGGTGAGTGCCTATGGATCAAAGGTTATAATGGCGCAGGAAAATCAACGTTTTTAAAACTAATCGCAGGTATACTGCCAGTTGAGATAGGGAGCTTAGAGGCATCAGTGCCGTTTAGCTATTTAGGCGCTGAGTTGGGCATGAAAGCACACGCAACACTTAAAGATTATCAACGTTTTATAAAAGCTCTTAGTGCAGACTGTGAATCATCCCTCCCCCAAAATCGTGAACTTGATAGTTTTTCAAGTGGGCAAAAGCTTTGGATTCGTTTGCAAGCAGCTATCAGGTTTGATCGTCCTTTGTGGCTTTTAGATGAACCATCACGTTTTTTGGATGCAACGCATGAAACGCTGTTGTGGGACAAAGTAAAACAGCATTGTGCAAATGGTGGTGCAGTCGTGGTTGCGTCCCATAGCCCCGTCACATCTTGGATTTCTAATTGTCATATTTTGGAACTTAACTAATTCTTATCCCCACAAAATACTTTTTAAGGCAATATCTTTTTAGATTTTCGGACAATACCACTCTCTCGCCCAAAAACAATTATTTAATTAAAATTGCACAAAATTAACTAAATATTAATGATGTAAGCGTCAAATTGGTATTAAGAGTAACACTTTTATGCCAATGATATCCTCTTAAATACAGAGAATCCTTGGCTTGTTAAGTAACGAAAGAATATCGTGGGAGCTTTGTATGACTGAAAACACACAACATAAAATCGATCGTATTCGCCCGCCGCGGGTGCAAATCACCTATGATGTTGTTGTGGGTGAGTCGACTGAAATGAAGGAACTTCCCTTTGTTGTCGGTATTATGGCCGACCTTTCTGGCATGCCACGTGACCCCCTACCAAAAATGAAAGATAGAAAATTTATCGACATTGATAGTGAAAACTTCAATGACATTATGGGATACATCAAGCCACGTCTTTCTTTGCAAGCTAAAAATCGTCTTTTAAACAATGACAGCAATTTAGTAGCAGAACTTACATTTCAAAGCATGGACGACTTTAAGCCTGTGAACATTGTCAAACAAGTTCCAGCACTTTCAAAACTATATGAAGCACGTGTTCACTTGAAAGATTTGCTTTCAAAATTGGATGGCAATGATGTACTTGAACAGCTATTACACGATGTCATTCAAAGTGCCGATAAAAAAGAATCTTTGTATTATGAGCTTGGCTTGAGAAAAGAAAAATTCTCATATGTTGAACCAAAAACAGATGATTCATCTGAAAAGGTAACAAAGGACAACAAAAAATCAAAAGATGATCCGGAATTTATTTAAACATTAATATAACAAATACAACGCACGAGATACGAGATTAAAGGGAGATAGTTATGGTTGAGGATACAAAGACATCGGTTCTTGAAACCCTCATGGTTAAAGGAAAGATGGTTCATGATGAAAGCCAAAAGCCCTTTGCACGTGACCTTTTACATGAATTTGCCAACCAATTAATCCAACAAGGAAATGTGGCTCATTCAAATGTAAGTGCATTCATTGCCGAACGCATTCGTCAAATCGATGAATTGATTACAGCTCAGCTGAATGAATTTTTACACGACCCACGGTTTCTTAAGCTTGAAGGATCCTGGCGTGGTCTTGATTATCTTGTGAGCAATTCAAAAACAAATGCAAAATTAAAATTACGTTTATTGAATGCAACTAAAAAAGATTTAATTGATGACTTAGAAAAATCACCTGAATTTGACCAAAGCCAATTATTTAAAAAGGTATACGAAGAAGAATATGGCACATTTGGTGGACACCCCTATTCATGCTTAGTCGGTGATTATGAATTTTCACGCAGTGCGATTGACCTTGGTTTGCTTGAAAAGTTGTCAGCAGTTGCAGCTGCAGCCCATGCCCCATTACTAACAGCAGCGAATCCAAAACTATTCGACTTAGAAAGTTTTGAACAAATTTCCGTGCCGCGCGATCTTGGAAAAACATTCCAAAGCCTTGAACTTGTTAAGTGGAATAATTTCCGTAACAACGAAGATTCACGTTATGTGTCTCTTTTCTTGCCACGCGTGCTGATGCGTCTTCCTTATGGTCCGGACACATCACCTGTGGATGGATTCAATTTTGATGAAGATGTAAATGGCACAAATACAAAGCTATTTTGTTGGGGCAATCCAGCCTATGTCATGGCAGAACGTATCACGAATGCATTTTCGCATTACGGATGGACAGCAGCTATCCGCGGCGTTGAAGGCGGCGGACTTGTTGAAGGTTTACCAGCATATTCCTTTAGAACGGCAGCAGGCGATGTTGAATTAAAATGTCCAACAGAAACAGCTATTACGGATCGTCGTGAAAAAGAATTAAGTGATCAAGGATTCATCGCGCTTTGTCACTGCAAAGGAACAGACTATGCAGCCTTTTTCGGCGCACAAACTGTTCAGCGTCCACGTATATATGATGTGGATGATGCAAATGCAAACTCATTGCTTTCCGTGCGCTTACCATATGTATTAGCAGCCTCACGTTTTGCACATTATATCAAGGTTATGATGCGCGACAAAATCGGGTCATTCATGACACGTGACAAGGTTGAGCTGTTCTTAAACACATGGATTGCTAATTATATTTTGTTGAATGATGACGCACCACAAAGTGTTAAAGCGAAATATCCTTTGCGTGAAGGGCGCGTTGATGTATTCGACGTTCCTGGCGTACCCGGATCATATCGCGCTGTTGTTTATCTTAGACCACACTTTCAAATGGAAGAATTAACAGCTTCAATTCGATTGGTTGCAACATTACCACCACCCGCTAAATAATACTGAGCTTGTGCGCTTCAAAGATAAAAAAATAGGAGAAGAAAATGTCAACCAACTTTCAGATTGTGGATCTGCCAGGCAAAGGTAATTTTCGTATTGCGACGACTGATAAAACATCGAATGATGAATCAGTTGGCGTAAAATCACCGGAATGGATGGTTCAAATTGACGATATAACTGTATCTACCGTCGATGGATTTGAAAATTTTATTGAACTTTTTGGATGGCAAGGTGAATCAAGCCGTTTAACTGGTCCTGACGTTGGCGGTCCTCTTTTCACATCATCAACTTTGCGTCACACAGATTTGATTTTAATGATTCCAGTTGGCGGACACGCTGCACAAATTGAGACAAAAATGAACCGCGGCGAAAGCATTGATAGTCTTAAAATTATTAGGCTTGGCAACATACAACAAGCCAAAGTACGCTTGCAAGAGCTTGAATTTAATTCATGTAAAATACAATCTTTCCAACAACAGCTTGATCGTCTGATTGTTCATGTTATGATAGGTATAAAGACCAATACTATTTTTGTGTTTGATCAATCAGGATTGTGCACAGGACAGATGGTTAGTAAGACCAATTATATTACGAACGTAGCGGAGTAATATCATTTTAATAAATTTCTATTAGTGCAGCCCTCTGCGATATCTACGCTGCTCATTTACATTTGTAAACTCCGCGGCTCGAATCTTGAGTTCTTACTACTCAAAAATTATTAAAATGATACGTTGTCTCTGCTGCACGATTTGAGCAAGGTATTTCATGGCGTCATCAGCGACTTTATTTAAAAAAGAACCCAAGATGACAAGCGGTGCAGCGACACCCTTTTTTGACCGCCTTACCGATCATAATCCGACCAGTGAATGGGACGAAAGTTATGAGTCCTTCCTAGACTACGACAGCCTAATCGCATCTGTTATGCGTGAAGTGTCCCATATTTTAAATACCCGCCGTGGTGCACGCCAAGCCTTTTATAATGAAATTGAAGACGACGCAGTTTATTTCGGCCTGCCCGCCTTGTTTGGATTTAATGATTTTCAGTCATTTGACGCACTCAGCACGGTTGATAGGCGCAAGATTATAGGGCTTTGTGAAAAATCGATTACAATGTTTGAACCTCGCCTAACAGAAGTCAGCATTACAGTTGGTGCATATGACGTGCCAACACAATCACTTGAGATTTCTGTATCGGGGTTATTGAGATTAGAGAATCGGCTGGAGCGCGTTCAATTCCCGGTGAGTATTGATCGAAAAGATCGCTAATACTCTTGCAAAAATCAGCTTACCACGCCATCATAAAAGCCATAGATTTTAATAAAATATATAGGCCCAACCTTTATGAACGCAGTCATCAAATGGATCGACGAACGCCTGCCAATTTTTCATTTCATTAACAAAGAACTTGGCGAATACCCAACCCCTAAGAACCTGAATTATTTGTGGAATTTTGGATCCTTAGCCGGCATTACGTTGGTGATTATGATTGTCAGTGGCATCTTTCTAGCGATGCATTATGTTCCACATGTTGATCATGCCTTTGACAGCGTTGAAAGCATTATGCGCGACGTTAATGGCGGGTGGTTGATTCGTTATATTCATATGAATGGCGCGTCCATGTTCTTTATTGTGGTCTATGCACATATGGCACGCGGCCTATATTACGGTTCGTACAAAACACCGCGGGAATTATTGTGGATGATTGGCGTGGTGATTTTGCTATTAATGATGGCAACGGCGTTTATGGGATATGTGCTGCCGTGGGGTCAGATGAGCTTTTGGGGCGCGACGGTGATTACCAACTTATTCTCTGCTTTTCCAGGCGGTGAGGCCATCGTGCACTGGCTGTGGGGCGGTTTCTCAGTTGATAACCCAACACTGAACCGTTTCTTTGTACTGCATTATCTGCTGCCATTTATCATTATTGCTGTGACGATGTTGCACTTAGTTGCGCTACATCAATTTGGATCAAACAATCCTTTGGGGATCGAGCGTACAAAACCGTCCGACAGTGTACCGTTCCATCCGTTTTACACGATTAAAGATCTGTTTGGCTTAAGTGTATATTTGTTAATTTTCTCAGCATTGATTTTCTTTACACCGAATTTCTTTGGTGAACCGGATAACTATATTCCTGCGAACCCGTTGGTAACGCCGCCGCATATCGTGCCGGAATGGTATTTCTTACCGTTCTATGCGATTTTACGTTCTATTCCCAGCAAACTAGGTGGCGTTATTGCTATGTTCGGTGCGATTTTTGTATTGTTCATCTTGCCATTCTTGGACAAACATCCTGTACGCAGCGGGCGCTTTCGCCCTTATTACAAATACTTATTCTGGGTATTTATTGCGAATTGCTTTGTGCTGGGCTGGGTTGGCGGCAAACCACCAGAAGGAATCTATTTAATTTTAGGGCGCCTTTGTACCGCGTATTATTTCTTTCACTTTGTGATGCTGTATCCGTTGCTAACTCATTTTGAGCCACGGGTAAAACTACCCAAAGGATTTGATGATTACAAAAGGCATTAAGCGAACTAATCTCACAGACGTTTCCTTCTACATCAGCTGAAGTTTCTCGTTCAATTTCAAGGATTTTTCCAGCATCCATTACTACTTAATGGCATTTTATATATTTAAATTTTTAATTAAATTGATGTTTTCAAAACTAAGTTTCAACTTACATTAGTTTTCCTTTTAAACAAAACATTCAATGATTTGTTTAAAGTTCTATTTTTTAACATAAAAATTCAAGAACAAGACGTAATATTTCCAAAATCCTCTCATGATGTGAGGAAAATCCTTGTTTTCACTGGACTTTGAAAAACATACAAAGAACGCCTAGACTGCATTCACCACTGAGTTGACACATGCGCGTTTAATTATCATACTGAACAAAAATAAAGGATGTTTTTACAAAATATATAATTCTCTATTTTACAATTAATTACTACAAATGTTAAATTCTTAATTCAAACAAAGGAAATATTTAATGTAAAGTATTTTGTAGAGATAAAAAAGTTAACTAAAAGAGTAAAAGTGAATTTTTTTAAATTCCCCGCTTATTTTGCGGGCCTCATTAAGGAGAAGAGCAATGAGAAAAACACAATATTTAGCATTAGTCCTATGTTTAGGCGTAGCGGCGTGTGACAGAGTGAGTGAAGAAAAATCACAGTATGAATTAAAGCCACAAATCCCAATGAATGCAAATTCAATTACAGTGACATATGATTTTAATCCCTATTCAAGCTTATCAGAGTCTGATCAACTCTTTTCAAAAACGTTGATCCGAAATATTGAAAGATGGGCAAAGACCAGGTTACGTACGGCAAATCCAGATGGTGTCGTTCAAATTAGTATGCGTAAGGCTACAATTATAGGGATTCCAAACATGCGTCGTTTAGATGCATTAGAAGGAAATCTCGACGTTGTACTGAATATAGTTAATGGCAATGGAACCGTGGTTTCTTATGTAGAAGCAAGTGTAAAACAAAAATTATCGGCACCAGCAAATATGACGGACGCCGAATATGACGCTCTTAAAAAGAACTTAATTACAAAACTTGTTGATGCATTAGATAAGGAAGTCGAATCTGCACTTTATACAAGGATAAATGTCCCATATTCAGGAAGAACTATAAAACAATAATTTAGTAGATCTTGAAATTTTTAAGCCTAACCTCGAACACAAAGTGCAGCAGCATGTAAAATTACTGTTGCACTTTGTGTTTGATATTAGCACATATATATACCAGACACTCCTCAACACATCTCACTCACTACATTTCCATTTTCAAAGTCACAGCTGGTTGAATTTTTTCAAGAAACATACATTTTTTAATAATTTGGTTGCAATTCCTTTGCTATATTTGGTACAAGCAACAGTACATTTAAAAAAGGAAGTGTGAGCTTTGTCTCGTAGCGTCGTCGTCGTTGAATCTCCTGCAAAAGCAAAAACCATTAATAAGTACCTAGGTAGTAATTATACGGTTTTGGCAAGCTATGGGCATATTCGAGACTTACCTTCCAAAAATGGATCTGTCAATCCAGATGATGGTTTTGCCATGGTTTGGGAAATGGACGATCGTGCTAAAAAACATGTCGATGCCATCAAAAAAGCCTTAAAAGGCGCTGACACACTGTATCTAGCAACCGACCCTGATAGAGAAGGGGAAGCTATTTCATGGCATGTGAATCAAGTACTAAACGATGCGAATGTATTAAAAGGTACAGCGGTTCACCGCATCGTTTTTCATGAAATCACAAAGAAAGCCGTTCAGGCATCAATGGAACATCCACGTCCCGTCAATGATGAGCTGGTAGAGGCTTACCTGGCACGTCGTGCACTCGATTATCTTGTGGGGTTCACTCTGTCACCTGTTTTATGGCGAAAACTGCCTGGCGCGCGCTCAGCAGGGCGTGTGCAGTCTGTTGCGTTACGCATAGTTGTTGATCGCGAAGAGGAAATTGAACGCTTCAATAGCCAAGAGTATTGGTCTATTGCGGGCGCTTTCGAGCAAAAAAAAGATGGATTTGAAGCACGCCTAACACATGTCGATGGTGTGAAAGTTGAAAAGTTCACGATTACAACCGAAGCCCACGCGCGCGCAGTTGTTGACCAACTATCACCATTATCATATGCCGTTAAATCAATTGAGAAAAAGCAAGTTAAGCGTAACCCTGCTGCACCATTTATCACGTCAACACTACAACAAGAAGCTTCACGTAAACTTGGTTTTGGCGCGAGCCGTACGATGCAGGTTGCACAGCGCTTATATGAAGGCGTTGATATTGGCGGTGAAACACAAGGTTTGATTACCTATATGCGTACCGACAGTCCGACGATGTCGGGTGATGCGATTGCAGAAGCACGCGAATTCTTAAATACTAATTTCGGCAATAATTATGTGCCATCATCGCCCCGTGTATATAAGACAAAATCAAAAAATGCACAAGAAGCGCATGAATGTATCCGTCCAACGCGCTTTGCACTTACACCTGAAGAGGTAGCACCATATCTTGATGACCAACAACTAAGACTCTATGAGTTGGTCTGGAAGCGTGCACTAGCAAGTCAAATGGAAACAGCCCTGTTCGATCAGGTAAGCGTTGATATCGCTGATCCAACGGCTAAAAACATATTCCGCGCAACAGGTTCAACACAAGTGTTTGATGGATTCTTACGTCTGTACCAAGAAGGTGTGGATGAGCCATCCGATGATGAAAATTCACGCACGCTACCAAAGTTTACAGAAAATCAGCCAGTTGACCTGAATGATGTTATTCCAAATCAGCACTTTACGCAGCCTCCTCCACGATTTTCAGAAGCGACATTGGTAAAGAAACTCGAAGAACTTGGCATTGGCCGCCCATCGACCTACGCTTCTTTGATTCAAGTACTGCAAGATCGTCAGTATGTACGCCTTGAAAAACGTCAGTTTATACCTGAAGATCGCGGCCGTATTGTAACGTCGTTTTTGACACATTATTTTCCAAAGTATGTTGAGTACGATTTTACAGCACAATTGGAAGAAGAACTCGACGAAATATCCGCAGGGACAAAGCCGTGGAAATCAATCATGACCGCCTTTTGGGTGGATTTCAAAAAGAACGTCGAAGCCACGACACCGCTCACTATTTCAGAAGTAATTGATACGCTCGAAGCTGACTTAGCGCATTTCCTATTCCATGGCACATCGGAAGAAGATCGCGCCTGCCCTGTTTGTAAAACGGGTAAGATGAATCTCAAGCTGAGTAAATTTGGTGCGTTTGTTGGGTGTTCAAACTACCCAGAATGCAAACATACACGGGCTCTTGTCGGATCAGAAGATCAGGCTGATGCCATCGATGAAACGCGTGAAATGGGAAATGATCCACAACACGGAATTCCCATTTTGCTGAAACGCGGTCCTTATGGGTTTTATTTTGAATGGCAAGGCATTATCCCTAAGCCAGAGCCTGTTGTTGATCCCGATGCGAAACCAAAAAGAAAGACGACAGCTAAACCTAAGAAAGAACCAAAAGCACCAAAGCCAAAGCGTGTATCACTGCCCCCAACAGTTGCACCAGCGGATGCCACATTGGAACTTGCGATGCAGCTGGCTGAATTACCTAAAATGATTGGCGTACATCCCGATGGCGGACCAATAACAGTGGGTTATGGAAAATTTGGTCCTTATGTGAAATTTGGCGATATCTTTGCGTCGATTCCAAAGGCAATGGATTTCTTAAAAGTCACCGTTGATGATGCTGTTGATTTGATTGCAAAGAAACTAGCGCGCCCTCCACGTGCTGCTGGTAGGGGCAGAGCCGTAAAAGCAAAGGCGACAGATGGTGAAGAAGGTGTGGTTGTTAAAAAAACGCCTGTCAAGAAGGCTGTCGCAAAGAAGGCTCCAGCCAAGAAAGCAACTGTAAAAAAGGCATAAAGCTTAGTGCAAGCTATCTCTTGCTTGTAATACATTCGGCGTTTTTAAAAATACCCCCCTAAAAAGTTAGCCAACCTCGGAGCATACTCCAAATATAGGATTTTTATGCAAAGACAATCATTGTTTAATTTTTACATATTTATTTTTATGGCTGCCATGCTGTGCATGCCAATTCATTCAGAAGAATCTGTATTAAAAAATAAAGAGACCCCCTTAAAACTCAGCACTAAAGATCGCCTGAGAGTTGAAAAAGCGCTTGCAAAGGCCATTATCACCCATGCTGAAGAAGGAAACATAGAGGCTCAATATAGAGCTGGCGAAGCATATGATCAAGGTTATGGAGTAAAAATAAATTATAAAGAAGCTGTAAAATGGTATCGTCTTTCAGCTGATCGTGGTTTTGCATTTGCTCAAAACAATTTAGGAATTTGTTATCAAGATGGTCGTGGTGTAAAAAGGGATAAAGATGAGGCTGTAAAGCTGTTTCGACTTGCAGCTGGACAAGGTTTGGCAATAGCTCAGCATAATTTGGCACGTTGCTATGAGTATGGGAGTGGAGTAACTAAAAATGTAATGGAGGCTATCAAATGGTATACTCTTTCTGCAGAGCAAGGGTATGCAAACGCTCAGTCCCACTTAGGTTTTTGCTACGACGTAGGAATCGGTGTAAGTAAAAATGATAATGAAGCTGTAAAATGGTATCGTCGCGCGGCTGAACAAAATCTGCCTAGGGCTCAAGAAAGATTAGGATGGAAATATTTTCATGGAGAAGGCGTTGATAAAAGCAGACAAGAAGCATTAAAGTGGTTTCGTCTTGCCGCAGATCAAGGCTTAGCTGCAGCTCAGTATAGCGTAGGCATGTTCTATCAATATGGTGATGTCGTTACTAAAAATGAAACAGAAGCTATCAAATGGTATAAACTATCTGCAAATCAAGGATATTCAGTAGCACAATGTGATTTAGGCATGCGCTATTGGAATGGCAAAGGAGTAATTAATGATAGAAAGAAAGCTGTAAGATTGTTACGTCTTGCCGCCATTCAAGGCGACAAAGATGCAATAAACTTTTTGAAAAGTATTGGGATTGTGTATTAGCACTTAAGACAATATGCAAAAGTGCATTCATAGATGAATCTGGATTGATTTTTTATAAATAATGATAAAAAAACGTTACCCTAAAAACTTAAGTACAGAGTGACCGCCTAAATCCCATCCAGCCGTGTTTCTTCCAGTCGCGCACCAAGGCGGATCGCCTTTATCTTTTTAGCCAGCCCTGTCGCATCATCTGTTTCGACAAATACCCCACAGAGCGTGCCTGGCCCTGTTGCGGGTTGCATACGCGCAGGTGGTGGTATACGCCGCGTGAACTTGAACAGTGGAACATCTTTATCCATACCCACCACTGAATTATAATCGCCGCACATACCGGCATCGGTCATGTACGCTGTTCCCTTTGGCAAAATCTGACAATCTGACGTTGGCACATGTGTGTGCGTCCCCACCACCAGGCTTGCACGGCCGTCACAGAAATGTCCCATACCCATTTTTTCAGAAGTAGCCTCTGCATGCATATCAACCACAATGGCATTCACCAAGCCGCCTAGCACATACGTTTTAAATAAATTTTCCATCGCTGCAAACGGGTCATCCAAGGGATCCATAAACAAACGTCCCATCACATTCACAACCAATACCTTTTGTCCGCGCGGCGTTGTGTAAATCGTAAAACCATTCCCAGCTGTTGTTGGAGGATAATTAATCGGGCGAATAATATTTTTATCAGAACTCATGTAATTCATGATTTCGCGATTGTCAAAAGCATGGTTGCCCGTCGTGATAACATGCACGCCTGCTTTGTACAGATCTTTACAAATAGCCGCCGTGATGCCAAAACCATGCGCGGCATTCTCGCCATTAATAATAATGCAATCAGGTTGCAGTTTTTCTTTGATATCAGGAAGATGTGCAATAACGGCATCGCGACCGCTTTTACCAACGATATCTCCGCAAAATAGTATTTTCATGTATGTAGCCTTTTGTTCTTATGACTCATATGAGCCTTGCGCCAACTTAGCAAAGTTAGAGAAAAAATACAGCAAATATTCTCAATTGGGATTATCTGAATATTAATATATTTATATCATACTAAAGAAAACATAGCAGATGCATAATAATGAAATACAAAGGTCGATTATTAAGTGAAGTGAGCCCATTATTTTACTTTATTCGTGTCTGGCAAAAAAGATTATTCAGATGCATACAGTGGCTAGTTCATTTTAATAAATATCGTTTGGGGGCGAGTGACGAAAAACTGCCCTATCGATATGCACGCCATTCTTCTAAGCTGATGCGTGATCATCTCGACGATCCACGATATGCACAATGGCAAATCAACAAAGTCAAAAACCTACAGCTTGCCTTACCACATATTAATAATGTGCTCATCCCGTCTGGAAAAAGATTTTCATTCTGCAAATTAGTGGGCAGACCAACGCGCAAAAAAGGATACCTCGAAGGGATGGAACTCTCCCGAGGGCGCGCTAAACCTGGCATTGGCGGCGGGCTTTGTCAATTATCAAATCTACTTAACTGGCTAGCATGGCACACACCATTACACGTAATTGAGCGAAGCCTTCATAGTTTTGATCCTTTCCCCGATTCTAACCGTGTACTCCCGTTTGGTAGTGGCGCCGCCATATTCTGGAATTATGTTGATTTGCAATTTCATAATCCAACAAATGAGACATTTCAAATATCTGTTTGGATTGATGGGGACTCTCTAAGGGGAGAAATCAGATTTTCAAAGCCACCCATATTTGAATACCATGTGTTTGAAAAAAATCATTATTTTACAAAGCTAAATGACCAATGGTTCAGGTCAAACGAAATATGGCGAAATGTGTATGAAAAGGGAAAAAATGGAAAACCTCAAAAACTAATCGGCGAAGAATTTCTTGTAAAAAACTTCTCTCGTGTTTGCTATGAACCTGATGTAACTCGGCATGAGTGCAGATAGAAAGTGCATGCCCTGTCTAGGGTCAGAGAGATGTGAGACTTTTTAAGGGGGGTGGACGAAGGCGCGCAATCCATTAAGCGCCGTAGCCGAGTCCTCCCCTTGCCTTAATAAAAAAAGACCTCGAGAATAGGAGTTTGAACACTAATAATCTC
>CAIOTO010000194.1 GCA_903861255.1 uncultured Alphaproteobacteria bacterium
ATCATGATGTTGGTTTAATGATGAGTTTCTTAATATCCATACGGCGGCAGATACTTTATCTTGGGCATGCACAGATGAATCAGATAAAAGGGGAACAGCAGTAGCCGCGGCAGAGGCATGATGTTGGGGGAATGATGAGTTTCTTAATATCCATATGGCTGCACTTACTTTATCTTCGGCAGACACAGATGGGTCAGATAAAAGGGGAACCACAGCCGCAGCAGCAGAGGCATGATGTTGGTTTAATGATGAGTTTCTTAATATCTCTATGGCGGCATGTACTTTATCTCGGGTATGCACAGATGAATCAGATAAAAGGGGAACAGCAGTAGTAGCCGCGGCAGAGGCATGATATTGGTTTAATGATGAGTTTTTTAATATCTCTATGGCGGCATGTACTTTAGCTTGGGCAGACAAAGATGAATCAGATAAAAGGGGAACAGCAGTAGCCGCGGCAGAGGCATGATATTGGTTTAATGATGAGTTTTTTAATATCTCTATGGCGGCATGTACTTTATCTTGGGCATGCCCAGATGAATCAGATAAAAGGAACTTAATAGCATCTTTAGCTTTATTACCAGATTGATTTGATATGTAGTGCCTTAAGTAGTGCCTTAATATGTTTGTGGCTGTGCTTATTTTTTCTTTGTTCTGTGCATACATAGATGAGCTAACGGGAACGGGGAATAGACTATCAGCCAAGTAAGCTGTGTCATGACTTAATGCTGATGGTGCATTTGAAGAAGTGATCGATGACGAAGATGATCTTGGTTTCTTTTCTTTCACAGTGTCCGAGGCTTTCTTTGCTTTCATGGTGCCCGAGAATGAAGATGAAGATGAAGATGAAGATGAAGATGAAGATGAATTTGCTTTCTTAGCGTCCGAGGATGAAGATGACACGTCAGACTCCCTTTTTACACTAGCAGGTAAAGCCACTTTGGCCTTTTTAAGTGGAAAAGACCGATAATAAGACTCTTCAAAAAAATCTGTCTCTAATTTCTCCTGCATTGTGCCTGTCTGAGCGTCAACATACCATAACTGACCACCTAAGATGAGATAGTTCATAAAGTGTCCGTTTATAGAAGTATCTGAAATTTCTTCTTTATATACCAAATATAATATTCCAACTGCATCCGAAACATCTTTTTTCGATTCATCAAAAAGAGTTTTTTCTAATGACTTAGGTTCAACAAAATAGCAGCCAACCTGGGGGTCGACAAGATCAGTTACAGGCACATCACCGTCTAGCAGTAAGACTGGATCTCCAAACATAGCTGCTGCTTTGTCGGAAATAATAGTCCCGAAATTATCACGAGAGATGTTGAAGTTTGGCTCTGCCGGCGAAAATGCACTAGCAGACTGGTATTCTTTTCCGTTCGTTAATATATACCTAGCAAAATTGAGAGAGCACTCCAAACAATTTGCTATCCCATCATTGAGGTTGAACGCCTTTCTTGTGAGAGTGCGCTGTATTGTTTCTAAAGTCAAAGTTGCTTGATCAGAGGAAGCCTCTCCCACAGGAAGGCCCTTTTCTACTTTAATTTCCAATGGGGGGAGTTGCTCGTTGTTTAAGGTGTTTAAGTCAGGTGAATTTCCATCTGAATCAGGCCTCTTCCGCTTGCGGCTGGAAGTTGTATTCTCTTGAGAAGAAAAAGGTGAGCTCGTATCAACTTGCGAGCTTTCTTCAGCGATCACTGGAAAAACTACTCCGCCACCAGCACGAGAATTTTGTGCTGAGCTATATAAATGCAAGTCCGCAGGTGCTTTATCCTCAGCATAAACGAATGACTGCATGGCAACGACGCACGCGCCAGCGTTGAGTAAGCTTTTTAAGCGAAAGGAATTCATTTGTGTGTTTTTTGTCATGGCGCACCTTCTGTGGTTTTTTTGAATATTCATTTTATATATAGTGGTTGTGAATTGCAATTTCAATTATTTTATTTTTTTATTTGTGTTTAATTAACAAAATTTAACAAAAATTAATTATTTAAGGAAAGGAATCAATATGGCATTTCCATTTGTTGCCGCGGCCATGGGGCTGGCTGAATTTGCACCGGCGATTGTGCGTTGGTTGTCGGGTGATGATGCTGAAAAAGTAGCGGCGGATGTGGTGAATTCAGCGCGGCGTATTACGGGGAAAGATGAATTGTCGGAACTGTTTGATGAATTGCGCGCGGACCCGATGGCATTGATTCAGTTTCAAAAGGATATGTTGTCTCTTGGGAATGATCGGGAGCTGGCATACCTGAAAGACCGGCAAAGTGCACGGGAACGTGATGTGTTGTTGGCGCAAGCGGGACACCGAAATTACCGGGCAGATGTGATGGTGATTGCAGCGGCCGTGGGGATGATTACCTGTTTGGCGTCATTGGCGTATTTTAAGGATAATTTGCCAGGCGAGGCGGTTGGGATTATATCGACCATCGCCGGTATTTTTGGCGCGTGTTTAAAGGATGCTTATGCGTTCGAGTTTGGGTCATCGCGCGGCAGTAAGGATAAGGATTCGACGGTGGCCACTATGTTGTCTCAGGTTCGATAAGACACAATTACTGCATTGCGTGTCTGTTTCTCAGTGCTTGTCTGGAATGTTTTTAGATTAGTAAATTGTTAATAATTTTGGATTATTATTTTAAATGAAGGCTTTTGTATTGTTTCTGCATTCTGTTTGATTTCTGTTAAATGAAAGGATTTTTCCGTGTTTAGAAAAGCCCAATTATTAGCATTCACATTGATTACATCTGCTGGTATGGCGATGGATGGAGAGCAGGTTACAGATACAGTTACAACACCATCAAGCACTGATGCGATGATCTTAATTACTGAGCCGATTATACCGTGCACTGATTCGATAATTCCATGTGCGCAGCATACATTGGTGTCGCTTAATCCAGCAGAAGGTTGTCGTGTTGAGTGCGAAGATTTGGCGCCCCTGTCAGAGCCGTTAACTGTGTTTCTCTTAAAAATTCTTGATGCTGCTGTGCCGGGAAATTATATCGATACATCAGATCAGATGTGGAATGTTTCGGAGCATGATGCATTTGCAGCATTTGTTGGAAATAGGGGGGATTATGCTTTGGTTTCGGATCTTGTTAAGCCAGAAGGTGTGTATACATATCCAGAAACAGGCATGATTTCGGTTATCTATGATTTTGTTAAAGATAGTGAGGAGTTTTTCTCGTTAGAACTGACGCGAGTGCCAGAAGAATACCGTATTGCGCGCGAGCAGGAGAATACGGAATGTCGGGCAATGCGTGATATGCAAGATAGAGAATATCGAGAGTCGTTGGTGCGTGATCGTGAATCTCGAGCCGAACAAACAGAGTTGGCTAAAATGAGCACAGAAGATGCGCTGAGTCGTTTGAGTTTGAATGTGCCATTATCGCGCGCTAGTATCCCTCTCGTGTCGCCATTGACGCGAGAGCAATTACGTGCTCAGAGAGTCCAAAGGTTTGTTGCGAAGAAGGATGGGGATTTATAAATACTCCGTACCTGCGTCGCATATTTTTGATTTTTGAGTGGTAAAAAAGTTTGCATTTTAAATATTTGAATGTTATATAAATTTTAGTTAATAAACAAAAAGGAAAAATTAATATGAAACTATTTATAATTTTAATAAACATCATTCTTGCTGGTAGTGTGGTACATGCTATGGAGCCGTTGGAAGATGGAGCGTTGAACAGTCAGTCGTTGACAAGGGAGCATTCGAAATCCGATTCTGAAGATGAGAGTGGCAACGAATCTTTTGGGCAGAGGCTGCCTGACGAATCTTTTGAGCTGAGTCAAGCCATTTATGACGGAGATCTAGGCACTCTAAAAGATTTGGTGTCAAAAACAGACATGTTCTGTTGGTATGCAGGGCTTTTTGAGAATGCAGTAAAAGGTCACCTTGATATTTTAAAATATCTATATTCACTGCCTTCTGAAAAAGTTCGTTTGCCTAATCAGAATGAATTAGATAAATTACTTGGCATAGCTGTTAAAGGTGGCTACAGGAATATTGCAGCATTTTTATTGACAGGTCTTTCTGATGTGGTTTCTGAGGCTCATTTATTGAAAGGTTCTGTTGCTTTGCTTCCTTCTGCTGATAAAATTGACGAATTAAGAGGCCATGTAAGCGGATTAAAGCTCGTGGGCGATTGTAATAAATATAATAAAAGAAAGATTCTAGAGCTACTTTCTCCACGTTAATTGTCAAAATGCGCGTGCTTTTCCCGTAAAGTGTTTTATAACGTAGTTATTGCGGGGGGTGATAACGGCGCGGCAATCTAATTAAATCGTTTTTTCGGAAACTTTTTAGATCGCCGCGCTTTGCTCGCGATGACAATATCTTAATCGAATGACATTGACTTCGCCTAATCCTTATTCAAATATTGAATCGCTAGGATTTTCCCTTCCTCAACGGCGGGCTGATCAAATGGATCAACGTTCCAAAACCGGGCAGCCGCCAATGTTTCCAGCATAAAATACATCATCAATGAACCAAGGTTTGCTTCATCAATTTTTTCAATTGTAATGTGGCGGAGTGGGCAGCCGTGCCTTCGCATGGTATCAAGTGTTGCGTTTTGCTCCGCAATCATCAAATCGCCCATGGATCGGTTATTCAGTGCTGTGACGGATGGATGTGTCAGTGTTTCTGATAGTGTGATGGGGCCAAGTGCCTGATGATCATTCGTCGTTAAAAACGTAAAGAACTTATCACGTGGGCCGCCCAAATACAGTTGCAATTGTGAATGTTGATCAATGGCGCCGATGGCTTTGACAGGGGTTGTGCCGTGCGCGGTACCTGCAGCGTCTTTCTTGCCAAGGCTTTCTGCCCAAAGTTGTGCAAACCATTCGCAAAATTTAGACAATTGATTGGAATACGCAAACAATACCGTCGTTGATACGTTCTGGTGTTTGTGTGCAACTTGGATAAGTGCGCCAGCCAACGCTTGGCATGTTTCAGGGGTAGCGTTTTCTGCGTTTTGAAATGCTTCTAATGCGCCTTCGCAAAATGCAGAAACGTCGATTCCTTTAATCATTGCTGGCAATAGGCCAACGATGGTGAATACCGAGAATCTGCCGCCAACATCATCAGGGTGATCAAGACATGGGATGCCGTAGGTGGCAGCAACATCACGCATTGCATTTGGCTTATTCTCGGTAATAATGCGCATTTGTGTGGCGGGTTGGAACGTTTTCCATGTTTGAATTAATGTGAGCGTTTGCATCAATGTTTCAGCGGTATTACCTGATTTTGAAATCGTGAGCACACCTGTTGTCGCTGGGTTTAGGTGCGTTAAAAGAGCATGGAATGTTGTGCTGTCGATGTTGTCGATGAAATGCAACTTAGGTGCTTTTGTATCATCCTCAAGCGCAGTAAGTGCTTGTCCGCCAAGACTTGACCCACCGGTGCCTAAAATGACAACGTCGGTATAGGTTTGAAATGCGGTAGCAATGGGGCGTAATTGATTGATTGTGTTTTGTGATTTTTCAAGATGCGCAATAACCGGCCATGTGGCGCGAAGACCTTTTATATAAGTGAATATGTCAGGGGCTTGGTTCCAAAGATCTTTTACGAGTGCCGGGTTTAGTTCAGTTGCCACAATGTCTACCTATTTTTCAATTAGTTAATTACAATGGCCTAAACATAACAAGTAACATAAGAATTGGCAATGTTCATCAATGCAACAAAATACCTTATGGATTGAACGCTTTTTAGAAATGATATCCGCGCAACGGCAAGCGAGTCAAAATACGTTAGCTGCGTATAAGCGTGATTTGGTTGATTTCTTTACGACAAAAGGATGTGTGGCAAGCGATGTTTCACGGCAAGATGTGATTGATTATCTGGCGGTGCTGACGACACGCAAAGTGAGTCAAGCGACGGTGGTGCGGCGGTTGTCGGCGCTTAAGCAGTTTTATGGATTTATGGTTGAAGAAGGGTTCTGCGATAAGAACCCGTTGAATAGTATTGATCGGCCGCGTGTGAAACGTAATTTGCCGTCGGTGCTGAGTCAGGCCGAAGTTGAGGCGTTGTTGAATTCGATTGCAGCAGAGCCGACACCTAAAAATATACGGTTGGCAGCATTGTTGGAATTGCTGTATAGCACAGGCCTTAGAGTCAGTGAGTTGATGGAATTGCCGCTGCGATCGTTGGTCTATAATCCGGCTTTAAGACAGCTGGAAGACCATATTCTGGTGCGCGGTAAGGGCCAACGGGAGAGGATGGTTCATTTGAATCAACCTGCGAAAGATGCATTGTTGCTGTATTTGTCAGTACGGGATTTTTTTTCGAATCGGTCAGGTAAGAAGGGTGCATTGTGGTTGTTTTCATCGCGTGCAAAAGAGGGGCACTTGACGCGTCAGCGGTTTGGGCAAATCTTAAAGGAACAAGCAATTGAAGCAGGGCTTGATCCAGAAATGGTGCACCCACACGCACTGCGACATGCCTTTGCGACGCATTTATTGCAAAACGGGGCTGATTTGTTGGTGATTCAAAAGCTGTTGGGGCATGCAGATATTGGTACAACCCAATTGTATACGCATGTGGTTCCGCAGCAGCTTTGGGATTTGCTGACGCATCATCATCCGTTGTCATTGCGAGAAACTTGAGGCTATAGCGAGGCAATGCACGAATTGCCCCGAAGAATAAGTATTATTGCTTTTGTTTAATTTTTTTGATACAAACAACTTGAATTGTATATTTTAATGCATATATAAATTAAATAGTGTTAAGGAATATTAAAAAATGAAAAATATAATACTTTTTTTGCTTGCCGCCGTTATGTTAAGTTTTTATGCAGAGGCTGCAACGAATCCTTCTGCTGATGTTGCGACGGATCTTTCTCCTGCCGTTAGGGAAGTTTAGCAAAGAACAATAGAGTTTGCCGATGCAGGTTATACAGATGCGGCTGATAAGTTAGCGAGACAAACCACGCGGCAATTGCTTGCGCCGTCACCGGATAAAATAGCGACTGCAGCCGAGGCGGATGTGATGGTGGACGCGCATTTAAAGACAGAACTTTATTATGTTTTTAATACAAAGTGGGGCACGGGTAAGGAACGCGATCATCGTATTGTGTACGATTTTCTAAGTAAGCTTGATAAATCAGCGCAATGGACCCCTCAGCAAAGGGAGCATTTTACAATCCTTACGGTTCTATCACTGGCTGCGCAGGAATATTTCTGGAATGAAAAGTCAACGATTGTCGATTTGCAAGATCGCGTGAGAAGAGAGCTTCGCTACGGGTCTTTAAAAGAGACTGGGCATGTGCTGAATATTTCGAATGCTGTGTGCCTTGATGATGCATATCTTGAGCGCATTATTGATGGTTGGGTTAATACGAATTTGAATGCAAAATTAAAGGCATTGATGGATGGCTTTAAAGGAAAAGGGCTTGGAATAACGTATACGGAGATTGTTGTTGATCTGGACACTAAGTTTGGTGGCAGGAAAGAGTCTCTGCCTTTTGATGATTTTAGAGTAGCTGATTTTAGTGTATACGGTCTTGATGGACAAATGGACCTAAATCCTGTGCTTTCTGATGGCGATGGCATGTGTGGTGAGCATAGCCTTTTTATTCCAACAGATGGTGCGTGCGGCGGGATTTCAGATGGAAATGGACGATATAAAATTCTGCGTGCTATTTTAGATAATCCAACTGATCGTGTGGCGAGGCGTTTGTATTTGCTTAATTCTGAACATATGATTGAAAGCAGATTTGTCGCAATGATAGATAAATATATTGGTGAATTGGGGACAACTGATGCAACCGGTGCTGGTGACTTAAAAAAGAAATTAGATGATTACTTGGAATTTAGAACAAGACTGATGACTGAGATTCAAGAGAAAAGATCTGCATTAGCGAGAGCGATGTTGAATGATGTCATGAATTTATCTGGCTTGAGCGTCATTCTAACAAGATTTCAAGAATCATTGAATGCACCTGAAAGTATAGCTACATGGTTAAAGTATAATGATTTTAAAAAAATTATAGATGAAATTATTCTAATAGGAATGAATATTGATACTGGTGGGCATGCTGTAATAAAAGAGCGCTTCATAGGAATAAAAAATGAATGGGACTCCCTTAAGCAAGAAATAGCAGCCAAGAAAAAAGAACTTGAAAGTGCCGGAAAATTAGCTAAAGAAGAGGCTAAAGCTAATTTGGACAGGGCTTCTGCTGAATTAGAGGATCTTAAAACGCGACATAAAGTATTGAGCGCTTCAGAAGGAGCAGATAAGAGTGAAATTGACAATTTACTTACAAATATTACAGAAAAAGAAAAGGAGGCTTCTGTCAAAAAGAAAATTCACGCTGATACAGAAAAAGAATATGCTTCTAAATTGGATGTATTTGTAGCTGAAACATGTCAATCAAATAGCGGAATACTAAATAGTCTGACAGATCTGGTAGATCCTAGAATACTGTTAGGTAAAGAAGAAGCTTTTTCAATACCTAATCTTTGTGAATATGGTTACGCAAATTTTGTGAATGATATTTGCCAAGAGATATGTGCATTTGTTGGTGAAAATTTAGCAGCAGAACGCATTCGAAGAATATGGGATGATCGGGAAAATGAGGACATTCAACATCAGCAAACAATGGGAAATCAACTTGACATTAAACGTTTGGCAATAGCTGAATCACTAAGTTTTCTTCCTAAGGAGTTTGCTCCTGGGGCTCTTGCGAAAGAAATGGAAAAAAAAGCAAATCACCCCGAAGAAGAATTGCGTGGGTGGCTGCGTTGCGATGCTACTTATACGCAGCTATGGGCGATTATTAACAATCTAAATGTTTTTGTTTTTTCAGATAAAGAATACTCTCCGACGTTTCAAACAATAGTTAGACCACAATTTGGTTTAATAACCCGCACTAAAGATGCTTACGAAAGTGTGACTAAAGTTTATGATGCTAAAACTACAGGAAAGCATTTAGCCACTGTTATTTTAACATCACCAACGGCTAAAAATGTATTTTTAGATAAAAGCCCTAATCACTACAACAAATTTATTGTCCCAGGTGATTACGTAGCTATGGCAAAAGCGCAGCGGCATCTTGAATGGAAGAATCTCGATAAAAATTCAAAAAATGAGCCAGAGAAGGCTCCATATAAATACTCACGATATCCTTTGCCTACGCAAGGCTAGCTTTTTTCTTTCTTGTCATTGCCGGGCTTGACCAGTAACCTTGTTTCAAGAGTACAAGGAGATTACTGGATCATGCGGTCATTGCGCGTCATGGCGAGCCCCTCGCGGGGGCGTGGCCATCCAGAAAAAAACCTGGATCACCACGTCGTCTTCGACTCCTCCATCCTTCGCCCAAGGGCTTCGGCCTGGCAGGCTGTGATGACGGACTCTTTTTCCTTAATGGCGTAGGGTCACGTCCAGAGATGGCACATGAAGAATTGGGGTAATAATTTATGAACATACTTATCGTTGGTGGCGGCTTTATGGGCGGAGCGTTTCGTGGATGCTGGGCTGAGCATGCTATAACGACAATTGATCCAATTCAAGCGGGTTGCGTGCAATGCATCGATGACCTACCAGAGGCTTATGTGCCGGATGTGATTGTGTTGGCGGTGAAACCACAGGTAATGGAGCAAGTCCTTCCCCCCTATATTGCGGCATTTGCTAGTGCGAACTGTATTTGGGTAAGTGTGGCCGCGGGATTGCCGGTTGCGTTTTATACGAAGTTTGACTCTGCTTTGCGCTTTGTTCGCTGCATGCCAAACATGCCTGTTTTGTATCAAGCTGGCGCAATTGGATTGTTCTCTGACTGTAAAGATGACGTGGTGCCTGTGATAGATGCATTGTTTTCTAAAGCCGGGCGCGTTGTGTGGGTGGATGACGAGTCGTTAATGAATGCTGTGACGGCGGTGTCGGGCAGTGGGCCTGCTTATTTTTATCTAATGGTTGAGGCGCTGACACATGCAGGTGTTGAGCAGGGGTTGAGCCCAGAGCATGCAGCAGCATTGGCAAGGCAAACGTTGATTGGTGCAGGCGAGATGTTAAAGGGCGCAGCTGATACCGATGCGGCTACTTTGCGCAAGCAAGTGACAAGTCCGAGAGGAACAACAGCGGCGGCATTGGCGGTGATGATGGATGGCGGAAGGCTTGAGGGTGTGATTAAGGACGCTGTAAGGGCGGCGCATGACCGTGGTGTAGAATTGGGAGCTTAACTTATGATCACAAAAACATCTCCCGCAGTTCACACCTACCTTGGTAAAAACCCGCGTGGATTTCATAAATAACGTACTATGCGTGGGGTAATCCAGCAAATCCAGTGCTCATCATGGTACATGGACTCAGTCGGAATGGGCGCGATTATGATGTGCTGGCCGAGGCTTTATCGGATCGATATTATGTCGTGTGCCCAGATATGGTGGGGCGCGGCCTTAGTGATTGGCTGCCTGATGGATTTGAATACACCTACGATCAATATATGAATGATTTAACGGCCTTGATTGCACGATTGGATGTGACTGAGGTTTCATGGCTGGGCAGTTCCATGGGCGGTCTTTTGGGCATGATTATGGCGTCATTGCCAAACACGCCAATTAAAAAGCTGATCGTGAATGATATTGGTCCGTTTATTACGGGCGATGCGCTTGAAAAAATTCGAAGTTATGTAGGGCTAATGCCGACGTTTCCAACGTTCGATACGGGGTTGACCTTTGTACGGCAGATTTATGCACCTTTTGGGCAATTAACGAATGCACAGTGGCAACACATGGCCGAACATAGTTTGGTGCAAAGTTCCGATGGCACATTTCGTTTGCATTATGATCCACGCGTGGCGGCATTTAAAACAGATCAACAAGATGTGAATTTATGGCTGTGTTGGTTTGGGGTGCAATGCCCGACATTGGTGTTGCGTGGTGTGGAGTCAATAATTTTTCCGCGTGACGTATATGATCAAATGGCAAGCAGTCCATTGGCGACGTGCCGCGAGATTGCTGGGGCAGGGCACGCACCGGCGTTGATGAGTGCGGTTGAGATTGCACTGGTGCGTGATTGGTTGAGCGGTTTGTAATACCATTTCACATAATAAATTAATCAAATGAACCTGCCGTTGTCATGGCGAGCCCTTTAGGGCGTGGTCATCCAGAAAAAACAGATAAGTCCACAAATTTTTATTAGGCAGATATAACTCAACTGGATGGCCACGCTCTCTTTGCAGACTCGCCATGACGGTGATTTGCTGAAAATAATTAAAAATTATATTGACATGAAAAATAATAGCATTATTATCCATTTATATTCAGTTCAACAGATTTATATTTTTTGAAAATTTAATGTATTTTTCTTTTAAATATACTTAAAAGTTTAATCAAATGTGTAATATGAGAGAAATTATGACGATAAAGAAGTTATTTAAGTATATCGTGTTGATGGTTCTTGCTGTGCCGTGTATAGCAACCTAAATTCCCGGATAAATTGTAACTAGGATTACGTTTTCTGCGTGACCTCAACCTTGAGCGCCATTAAAATTTCCCGTTGTGCTTTTGTGATTTCTGTTAAAATATGTCCG